>CAYGXH010000005.1:0-18346 GCA_964353675.1 uncultured Chlorobiaceae bacterium | reverse complement strand
TGAAGTGCCAGGAAATTATTGAATTAATCAGCGCCGAAGTGGATGGGGAGCTAGAGGCAGAGAAAAAAAATCAGCTCCAAGACCATTTACGAAAATGCCGGCATTGCTGCGATGAATTCGAACTTGAAAAGATTACGAAACTATACGTCGGCAGGAAGCTGAAACGAATAACTTCCCCTGCCGCATTAAAACTCGGAATTCTTCAGCAGCTACATCCGGAAGCGGATCCTTTTCCTTCCCGACAATCCTTTCTCCGGCGTATTGTGAGCGTTCCAAAATGGCAGATCATTACAGCATTCGCGGGAAGCGCTGCGATCATCATAATCGCTTTACTCCTTCTACCCGTGCGTTCCTATCAGCCGCATCCTGCACCGTTCAATAATAACATTATTCATCAGACGTTTAATAACTACAATGGTATCCTGCAGGGAAAACTTCTCCCGGCAGTCGCGACCGACAATCCTGCAGTTGCAAAGCTGTATTTTCTCCATGATAATCAGTTCCAGGTATACGTTCCACCCATGTCCAGCTGCAGACTTGTAGGTGCAATGTACAGCAAATACACCCATGAGGGGATTGCTCACCTTGTGTACCGGTACGACGATCACATCATATACATACTGGAAGTAAACATTCGCGATCTCCTGGACAAAGACGGACTCGCAATCCCTGACGATGTCCTTGCTGAAGTGATGAAGGGCGGCTGGTACTGCGAGCATCGCATGGAAGATTATTCTCTGATTATGTGGATTCACGATTCTACTCTCTGCTGTGCAATCACAAATATTAGCAATCAACAACTTCTATCATGTTTAACAAATAAGTGAGTAAACCTCATATGACAACTATTCGACTATGGTTCTCTCTGCTTCTTGTTCTCGCCGTTATCGGCTGTTCCAGGAAGGAGAAAGCCGCATCAGATGAATCAATCACAGAATCCGTGAAAGCATACGTTCCGGAAGTCTTCAACGTGTCAAGTCGAACCGATATGGTACCAAATTTTTCATGGAAAGATCGCGCCGGCGCACAAACCGACTTTGACTCATTCCGTGGAAAAGTTACACTTGTCAATTTCTGGGCGACGTGGTGCGGCCCGTGCAAACGGGAATTACCCGACCTCATTGCGCTTAGTAAAGAACTTGCAGACCGTAACGTTGTGATCATCGGCATCGCAACCGACCGTGTCACATCCGACGTTGCTCCCTTTGTTGCCGAGCAGGGGATTCCGTACACGATAATACTGTCGAATGAGGACCTCGAAGAAGCATTTGGAAATATTCGCGTCGTTCCCACGACATTCCTTATCAATTCGGAAGGAAAAATTGTTAACACCATAGTAGGAAGCCGCACAAAGGAACAGTTCAAAGAAGCGATTCTGGCACTTCTCTAAAAAAATGAAAAGCTTCGGCAAAAGAAAAGCCCGTTACCTCTGTACCGGACTTTTTTATCCGGGCATATCATCGACTCCGAAACGTGAGACCAATTAAAAACATTCTGTTGTTTTTCACCCGCCGTTTATGTAAGTTATCCGCGGTATATCATGAGTGCAAACGGTTCTGATCTTCACGAGATCGGTGAATTTGGTCTTATCGATCACATCCGCAAAATCGTCGACATCCGCCTTGATGACACCTCCCTCCACAGTAACCTCATCAAAGGTATATCGGACGATGCCGCAGTATTCCGGCCTACCCCCGGTAAAGTACAGCTCTTCACAACCGATGCATTCGTTGAGGGAATTCACTTCGATCTAACATTCGTGTCGTACAGGCACCTGGGATGGAAAGCGATCGTCGCCAACATAAGCGACATCGCTGCGATGGGCGGCATTCCACGCTACGCAACAATGATAATAGCACTCCCTAAAAAAGTTACGACATACATGGTAGAAGAACTCTACAGGGGCGCAGCCAGTGCATGCAGGGAATACTCGTGCCTCATCGTGGGGGGTGATACGACAGCATCACTCGCCGGCATGATGATTTCCGTCTCAATTATAGGTGAAGCTCCGGAAGATAAGATAAGATACCGCCACGACGCCAAAATAGGTGAATATATCTGTGTTACCGGCCACCTTGGTTCCTCCATCGCCGGTCTGAAGGTCCTGAACCGGGAGAAAGACCGGTATCAAAAAGCGGATCCGGCAACTTTCATACCGAACCTCGAACCGTACAAAGCGGCACTAGAAAAGCACCTGATGCCTAAGCCCCGTCTCGATTTTGTTCAGCTCTTTACCGAGAAGGTCAGGATCGGAGCCTTGATAGACATAAGCGACGGCCTCGCGTCCGAAGTGCATCACATATGCAGAAACAGCAACGTGGGTGCCGATATTTATGAGCATAACATTCCCGTTGAGGCTATAACACAGCGAATCGCAGAGGAATTTTCTGATCAGCCAACCGACTATGCTCTCCATGGCGGTGAAGAATATGAACTGCTCTTCACCATCAACGACGCCGAGTACGAGAAGCTCTCACTTATTACCAACGATGTAACCATCCTCGGGCGAATGACGGAGCGGGATATCGTTCTCGTTAAGGAAAATGGGGAACAAGTACCTCTTCCCTTCAGCGGATATGATCACTTCAGAAAACAAAAGCAATAGATATATTGTAGTGTATAGAAAAATCAGATGAGAGGAGCTCATACGATGCACACAACACGGCGTCATTTCATTAAACAGGTTACCGGAGGCATGATCGGTTCCTGGGCACTCCTATCAGTACCTGAAACTTCACATGCCCGCTACATCATCGCGGGAGATAAGACAATTGAACCGAACGATGAGGATTTCTGGCGCATAATCCGCGACCAGTTTCCGCTGAACAGGGAACGGATCTACCTTAATAACGGAACGATGGGTCCTTCACCGTATGTCGTTCTCGAAAATATACGGCGGGCGATGGAGGACATCGATATCAGCGGAGAGTACGGCGGATGGGAAGTAGCGCGGCCGCGACTCGCCCTGTTTACAAATGTTGAAGAATCCGAAATTTCACTCACCCACAACGTGACCGAGGGGATTAACATTGTTGCCTGGGGTCTTCCTCTCAGGAAGGGTGAGGAAGTAATCATGACGACCCACGAGCATGCCGGTAACGCCCTCCCGTGGCTCAACCGGGCAAAGTACGACGGGATTGTCATTAGGACATTCATACCCCAGCCCACTGCCGATGAAAATCTCAGAGAGATCAGCAAGCTCATCAACAGGAAAACGAGGGTGATCGCAATTCCTCATATCACATGTACAATCGGACAAGTATTTCCGGTACGGGAAATTGCACAGTTAGGACATGAAAAAGGATTGTGGGTATTTTATGACGGCGCTCATGGTCCGGGGATGACTAACCTCGACCTGAAAGCCATGGGGTGTGATTTCTACGCTACGTGCTGTCATAAGTGGATGTGCGGACCGAAAGGCACCGGATTTCTCTACGTAAGGAAAGAGCTTCTCGATGTTCTTCAGGCCCGTTGGGTCGGGGGCGGTTCTGATACGGGTTGGGACCTCACCGTAGAACCTCCTGTGTTCAAAGGATACGTACCGACGGCACACCGGTACGACTACGCCACGCAGAATGCCGCAATCTATAAAGGTATCGGCGCTGCAATCGACTTCCTCCATCACATCGGCATTGAGAACGTTGTCCGCAGGGGATATGTACTTGCCGGGCACTTGCAGCAGGAACTGTTAAAGTTAGGCGACAAGGTTGAAATGCTAACTCCCACTGAAGATTGTTCCCGCGGAAATCTCATAGGTTTCCGTCTAAAAAATATAGCCTATGATAAGTTCGGGGAGCACGCAGCGAAAAAGGGTTTTCGCATCCGGCTCGTTGGAGAGGGAAAACTCAATTCGATACGAGTTTCCACCCACCTCTATAATAATTTCGAAGAGGTGAATAAATTTATTGAGGCTGTGAAAGAAGTGGCATGATGTCTGAACCGCTGGATCGTCTGAACCGCAGATGGATGTGATAAAATGATTGTTATGATATTCTTTTACATGTTTTTTTTATCACATCCATCATTTCTATCATATTTATCAGCGGTCATCAGCGGTTCAGACAGCTCAGGCAGTAATTTCAATTCCCATAGTACGTAAAGATATAAATAGCTCTACACTAAATACTTCATCCCCATTAACGTGCAGGATTCGCCATGCAGCCGTGTATAAAACATACTCTCATTATCCTTTTGTCGTTAATCGTTGCAACATATATCTCTTCCGCACAATCTAAGTACCACACCTACGAGGAAATGACGAAAGAGATCGCCTCTCTTACTGCATCACGGCAAAACATTGCGAAAATGACATCACTTGCAAAAACAATTGGGAAACGCGATATCTGGGCTATCACGGTCGGAGGTCCGGAAGCCGATAAACATCATGCTGTTCTTATCGTCGGTGGAGTCGAGGCAGATAGAATCATCGAGAGCGAACTGACTCTCCATTTCTTACAGTCGCTCCTCACCCAGTACGGTACCGTAGACAGCATTACCTCACTCGTGAACTCCACAACATTCTATATCATGCCACGCGTGAATCCGGATGCAAGCGAGACATTCTTCAGCACGCCTCAGGAAACAAGAAAATTTAACGCACGACCTGTCGACGATGATCATGACGGATCAATTGATGAAGACGGTTGCGAAGACCTGAATAGTGATGGTGTTATTACAATGATGCGTATACTCGATAATAGCGGGGAATGGTGTCCTCATCCGGAGGATCCCCGTATAATGAAGAAAGCCGATCGGTCGAAAGGAGAGTTCGGTATTTACAGAGTCCTGACCGAAGGATTAGACAACGATAAGGATGATCAGTGGAATGAGGATGAGCCGGGCGGTGTCGAGTTCAACCACAATTTTGCCCACAACTACCGCTTCTTCAGTCGCGGCGGAGGACCATATCAGATCTCGGAAGTGGAGACCCGTGCCGTAATTGAATTTTGCGACGCTCACCCCAATATTGCTCTCGTCATGACTTTTTCCTCCGACGACAACCTAAACAATCCGTGGAAGAAAGAACCAAGGCAGGGCGCTTCTCCAACCGAGCAACGCTCACGCAGGCGCATGATGATGGTTGAAGGAGAGGAAGATTATTCGCCTCGCTTCATCACTTCCGTTTTGGAGGAGGATGAGCAGTACTTTGGTTATATCAGCGAGCAATTCAAGGAAATTACGAAATATAAGGGAGCGCCCCCAAGTATAAAAGGCGAGGGTGCATTTAGCGAATGGGCATACTATCACTTCGGCAGGTGGTCGTTTACAGCGGTACCTTGGTGGATTCCGGAAACGGAAGAAAAAAGTGCTGATACGACGAAGAGGAAAAAAATCGATATAAAGAAGGATAAAGGACCGGAGTCCAAACCGGATGAATACGCTGAAGAAATTCGGGCAGTGAAGTGGTACGATGCACAGGGACGTAAGGACGCCTTCGTAAACTGGCAGATGATAAAACATCGTGATTTCCCCGATAAAAAAGTTGAAGTCGGCGGCTTTCGACCCTTTATCCTCACGAATCCACCGGCCGAAAGTATCGAGACAATCGCCCAAAGATACAATACATTTATCACATGGTTGGCGACAAAATTACCAAATATTGGTATCAAGAACGTGAAGATTGAACCGATTGAAGGAAAAATCTTTCGCATCACGGCAGATATTGTGAATACGGGTTACTTCCCGACAAACAGCTCTATGGGAAATAGAGTACGCTGGCCCCGTAATGTGAAAGTTGCTATCGGGATATCAAAAAATCAGAAACTGACGAGCGGCAATCCTGTAACAGTGCTGGATCCAATCAGCGGCAGCGGCGGAAGACAGGAGCTGACATGGCTTATCATCGGAAATACCGGAGATACGGTCACCATCACCGCCGAAAGTCCGACGACAGGTAACACAACCGAGACAGTACGATTGAAGCAAGGAGAATGACCATGAAGAATATCACCAAATGGATATGGAAGCCCGTACTACTAATACTGTTTACATCAGCGGCGTTCGGAGGATCAGAAAAAGATTTTACAAAAAGTTCTCTGAAAGCCCTCGGCGCACCGAACAATCCAAAAGTCGAAGTCGCATGGAATAGATATTATGATCACAAGGAAATTGGTGAAATTTGTAACCGCATAGCGAAAGCTCATCCAACACTTGCAAAAATCAGCAGCATCGGGAAATCTTACGAAGGCAGGGATATTTGGTTGCTGACGGTATCGAATAGTGCAAACGGTGATCCCGATAGAAAGCCTGCCATGTATATCGACGGGAATATTCACGGAAATGAAATTCAGGGCGGCGAGGTTGCACTCTACACCGGCTGGTATGTAACCGAGATGTACGGGCAGGTTGATTGGATTACAACGCTTCTCGATGAAAAAACCCTGTACATCCTTCCTACAATCAATCCCGATGGACGCGATCATTTTATTCATTCGCCTAACAGTCCGCATTCGCCGCGCACGGGATTCGTACCGCGCGATGATGACGGCGATGGTCTCTTTGACGAAGACGATGAAGACGATCTCGATGGCGACGGAAATATCGTTCAGATGCGTGTAAAGGATCCGAATGGCCGGTGGATAGCCGATCCCTCGGATCCGAGAATGATGGTTTTTGCCAAACAGGATCAGCCCGGGGAATACGAATACGTCGGATCCGAAGGCATCGACAATGACGGCGACGGCATGCTCAATGAGGATGGACCAGGCTCGTATGATCCAAACCGGAACTGGCCCTGGAAATGGGCGCCGCAGAACGTTCAGTGGGGCGCCGACCGGTATCCTGCTTCTTTGCCCGAGACGCGCGCGGTTGTCAATTTCACACACCAGCATGATAATATTGCAGCATTTCAAACGTACCACAATTCCGGAGGAATGATACTGCGCGGACCCGGCAATAAAGACGAAATCCCGACATACCAATGGGAAGACCTTCGGGTGTATAACTTCCTGGGAAAGCTTGGCGAAGAAATACTTCCCGGCTACCGGTATCTCATTATTTATAAAGATCTGTACCCTGTGTTTGGAGGTGAGATCGATTATTTCTACGGAGTCCGCGGCGCTATCACATTTTCGAACGAGCTGTGGACATCCTTCGATTATTTCAGAAAAAAGCAGGAAGGCGAACAAAGTTGGTTCGGCGAAGAGAAGGAAACGTACAGGTTTGACGAGCTCCTCCTCTTCGGGGAAGGCGTTGTACCCTGGAAACCATACAACCATCCGCAATTCGGACAGGTAGAAATTGGGGGTGTCAAAAAGGCATGGACGCGAACCGCACCTTCATTTCTGCTTGAGGAAATGTGTCACCGCAATATGGCGTTTACCCTTTACCATCTTTATCACACACCAAAGGTAATTGTTGACTCAATATCAACCAAGAAGTTACCCGGCCAACTCACGGAAGTGACGGTAACGATAAAAAATGTGCGCGTTATTCCAACCCATACCGCCCATGATATCCAGAATAAAATAACGAGGCCGGATTGGGTGACCATCAAAGGCGGTAAAGTCCTGACCGGCGCTATCGCCGAAGACAGGTTCAGCGATGTTATTCGAGAACAAAAAAGAAATCCTGAACGGATCGAAGTGCCTAACATCCCTGGCATGGGAACGGTAATCGTACGCTGGATTGTTGACGGAAACGGGCCGTTTGAAATCACGGTTGATGCTGCCAAAGGTGGAAAGCATTCCAAACAACTGAAGTAAGGAATCGAAAGGGTAAATATCCATTCTCTGACCAACGATAATCCTTTACCGGTATCCCTACAAGTGAAAAGGAATGGGTTGATTCATTGATCTATAAAACGCCGACTGTTCTACTAACCTCAACAACCATCGCTTACAGTAATTATAGCGTTGATGCCTTCTTTCCCACAAAAGATTTTTTTTATTTTGATAGAAAAACGATGAGGATCATGTAAATGTTACTCAGAATGATGATTATTGCCGCTCTTTCATTCGTTTATACAACAGTATATTACACTCCGGTTTTTGGACAGCCTAATCGTTCCGGCGAAGATATGCATCACGATTTTGTAAAGTACCAAATCGAGCTCGGAAGTAAAGCTGATCGCTGGCTGGAAGGTTATTCCAGGACGATCACCGGTGAACCGATTGTTTATCGCTCATCTTCTCCCGGCGTTAACGAGGCGCTTCTTTGCCGAGCTACCGACGGAACGATGGCCGTCGCATGGGAAACACAATCTCTCCCCTCCGGTTTAACGGACAGTATTATAACATACGTTTGGCTCTGCGGCCTCGGAGTAAACCTCGGAGAAAAAGAATTTACCCTTACGGTAAATAGTTCGCACCTTTTGACATTCCGAAGCTCGAACAAAGCTGAGTGGACCAGCGTGAGTACAGACGGTGTACGTCTCGATTTTCGTGTCGTAACCGCTGATGTCCACAATGATCTGTTCGGTTACATGCTTCTGCATGTCCCGCGGAAAATGCTAAAATCCCGTGAACCACTCCGGCTTCATGTAACTGGCGAAAATGGAAATAGTCGGGCCTGGTTTATGATGTTTAAATCCGACAGAGTTATCGAAACTCTTAGGAAAATCGCACACAGTGGATTCTGGTACAAACTCGAATGGGAAGCTGAGTCGACAAAGATATTAGCCTGGTTCCCCGCCGTCTGGAGCGGCAAGACAATCACCATCAGCAATAGCAGGGGTATGAAATCTTCTGCTGTGCTGCAATCTTATGATGCCATGAGCCAGGCATCATTTTTAATTGACAAGACATTTTCTGACCCAACAAATTTTACACTTGAAATTTCCATCGGAGAAACAACTTTTGACCGACTCGAATTCCCTATGGAAACCCTAACACAGAGTGAAATTCGTGGAGATCAGCTTTTTGTTCTCCACACAATTAACCGACACGATGGGCGTACAACGCTTGAGGGGAGCGGGCATCCAATAGTACAGTATGATTCTATCATGAAGATTGCCGATTCATACTTCCGCGACGGGGAACTTCATCTTATAACCTCCAGTCATCAGGATATTGCCTGGATGGACGATCCCTTTACATGTATAGCCGATAGAGATTCCATTGTTATTACACCGGCTCTCAGAATGTTAGAGCAACGTCAGGATTACAGTTATTCCATCGAAGATGCCTTAATGCTGAAAGAGTACATTACCCGCCATCCTGAAAGAATACCAGAAATACATAAATACACATCGGAGGGAAGACTTGAGTGGGGTGCAACCTACAATCAGCCCTATGAAGGATTACAATCTGGTGAGGCACTGATACGCCAGCTGTACTTTGGAAGAAAATGGATAAAAAAGATTCTACCCGGCTGCGATGCCCGGGTTGCGTGGAATCTTGATGTCCCCGGCAGAACACTGCAGATGCCACAGATTCTCAAAAAGAGCGGTGTGGACTATCTTCTACTAAGCCGTCACGAACGAGGTTTTTTCCACTGGCTGAGCCCTGATGGTTCATCCGTCGGAGCATACTCACCCGGCCATTACCACATCGCCACAGATTTTCTCCGTTACAACGACTGTGAAGCATTTTTTCTAATGCCGCAAGCGATCTCCTTGTGGGAACCGTTCTATAAAACTTATTCGTTCCCTCCTCATCTCCCGTTGCTATTTACCAGTGATATGAGTTCTCCGAAAGATTTCACAGGATTGATGAACCTATGGAATTTTCTGCGCTTCCCACAACCGGATATCACACAATTATCTAGCCGAGGACTTCCACGGTTGCAATACAATATTGCTCAGACAGTATTCGATACGGTTTTTGCCGGAGGATCACAGCTTCCGACTATCCAGGGAGAAAGACCGAATGTCTGGTTGTACATACACGGTCCGACACATCATTGGGCGATATCCGCTGCTCGAGAAGGGGCAATTCTTCTCACAGCAGCGGAAAAGTTCTCTGCTGTTCACGCCATGCTGGAAAAAAACATGTCTGAGTATCCACAGATCGCCCTGAGTGATGCATGGGAATCTCATATTTACCCCGATCATGGCTGGGGAGGTAAGGACGGAAATATCACTGATAGCCTTTTCCGTTTTAAATACGAATTCGCAATGAACGAAGGCAGGCGCCTGCTGGAAAGAGCGCTAAATGGAATAACAGCCGCAATCCGGATAGACACAACAATTGGTATCCCTCTAGTTGTGTACAACGAACTCTCATGGGAGCGTACGGATCCCGTCAGAGTAGAACTGCAATTTGAGAAAGGTAAGACATTTAAAATACGAGTAATCGGCAATGATCGGCAAGAAATATCATCCGAGCTCCATGAAGTCGTTCTGCACAACGACGGTAGTTTGAAGAAAGTCGAGGTACTTTTCATTGCTGAGAAAATTCCATCCGTTGGATATCGGACATACTACGTACAATCACTGAAGGGATCTCCCAGTGCGCCGGTGATTAACCGATCGCTTCCCGGAACGATAGAGAATAGATTTTACACTATTACCTTGGTACCGGGAGGTATCACCAGTATATTCGATAAGGAACTAGATGTTGAAATCTTCAACACCGGGAAATTTCTCGCCGGAGAATTGTTTACGATGAGATCTGTTGGAACCGGTGCCGGGGAATTTTCGGAGGTTCAGCAGCCGACTATGGAAGGATTTGATAAACTGAGTAATTACACTCCGCAGTGGAAAATCCTCAGCGACGATGCGGTGTCTACTTGTGCTCGTCTGGAGCAAAAGATACCGCACTGCCTCTATCGCCAGCAGATCACTGTCTATAAAAACATCAAGCGCATTGATTTCGATATCGAAATCCTAGGCTGGGATGGAACGGAGTATCGCGAGTTCAGGCTTGCCTTACCGCTGAATATGAAAAAAGGAACCGTCACCTATGAAGTTCCTTTCGGAACGGTAACAGTGGGAAAAGATGAAATTCCAGGAGCGGCAGGGGAACGCTATGTTCAGAAAGCTTCAGAAGTTCACCCACGTGAAGTGCAGGACTGGATAAGCGCCTCCGATGAACATTTTGGCATAACTCTCAGCTCGAGTGTCGCAGTATGCGATTACATCGACCCGACCGATGATCCAATCCCATTCACAGTACTTCAGCCGGTACTTCTTGCTTCGAGAAGAAGCTGTCATGGTGAAGGAAACTGGTATCTGCAGGCGGGCGACCACCGCTATCACTTTTCACTCTTCTCGCACCGCTCCGGATGGATCAACGGATCCCGGCAGGCCAAACAGGTGAACGCTCCTCTTCGCGTCTGTACTAAAATATTATCGCACCGGGATCCTGTTCTTCCTCCCGATTACAGCTTCTGCTCATCCACAGCGGAGAACGTCGTCATTTCGACAATAAAAAAATGTGAGGACGACAGCAGTCTGATTATCCGCTGTTACGAAACGAGAGGCAAAGATACAGAGTGCCAGATCCGATGGTTCATGTCTCAATCAAAAATTGAAAAAGTAAATCTTATCGAAGAAGAAGCCAGACCTTTGCCTGCGGCCGGAAAAAATATCGATATTAAAATCGACCATAACGCGATAGAAACATATAAAATCTGGCCGTTGAATTAGGAAAAGCTACGGTGCCTGAGGAACTAATAATACATGCGGGCTGATTTTAAAGTTAACTGCATGAAACCGAAACGTCATAGACTACTTCTCGTTATCTTTTCAGCAATCACTCTACTCTACATTATCCTCCTCATACCTGAACAGGAAACGCCGGCATCGGCATTTCAGAGCAGACCACACCAGATTACATCCTTTGCTTGGGAACAGGACGAATACTGGCATTACCTTGAGGGACAGTTTGCTTCTTACCGCAGTACAGGATGTGAAAAATTACTACATCAATTTGACTCCCTCTATAATAGAGTAGAGAATCTTCTGCAAACAATCGAAACTGTTCAATTTACACCAATTGCAAAGGAATTCCGCACAATTGAAACGCTAATTTTTGAACTCGCGCCCATAGCGGCAGTATGCCCCAATCACTATTCCCAATTTTCACAGCTCATATCACGTACCAGGAAAGCAGTGAAGAGACAATCTGAACTCTGGAATATGGATTCTAGGGATTCACGGACAACGCTGTACCGGTTACTATACGGCGGACGGACCGCTCTGGAAGAAATTATGCTTCAGACGCCACCGGCGGTTCATATTCCACATTTGACAATTGAAACCGATGAACCCTCACAGGCGCCGGAGGGAGTTATACTGGGAATACGAATACACAGCGGAGACATTTTAGTCTCCCGCGGTACTGCTCCAACATCCGCGCTAATCGCGCGCGGGAACGATTTCCCCGGCAACTTTTCACATGCCGCGCTTGTTTATATTCATCCCAACACAAATGAAGTAAGATTAATAGAATCACACATCGAGTGCGGCGTAACTGTATCCACACCCGAGGAATATCTTGCAGACTTGAAATCCCGTATTATGGTGCTCAGAATTCGCTCCGATCTTCCACAGATCCAAACTTCGCCTATGATCCCCCACTACGCAGCTCAGTACGCCCTCTCGAGAGCGAAAGAAGGACACATACCTTATGATTTTGCCATGGATTTCCGCGATACAACCAAATGGTTTTGCTCAGAGGTCGTTTCCGAAGCGTATCGCAATCAGGGGATTCATCTATGGATGGGATTATCGCATCTATCATCACCGGGATTACAGCGCTGGCTTGCAGGATTCGGCGTACGAAACTTCATCACACAGGAACCTTCCGACCTCGAATACGATCCCCAGCTTCGGGTGGTCGCGGAATGGCGTGATATAGAAGCATTGTGGAAGGATCATTATGACAATGCTGTCACCGAAGTCTTACTCGATGGCGCAAATGCCGGTGAACCGCTCCAATATTCTTTCTATCTCCTGCCGATCGGAAGAATTCTCAAGGGCTACAGCGTTTGTCTTAACATGATAGGATGGGTGGGTCCTATCCCCGAAGGGATGAGCGCATCTCAGGCACTCCGAAATCAATGGTATACTCAGCGACATAATAAAATCACAAAATCATTGAGCGAAAGCGCCGCACGCTTCCATCTTGAAAAGGGTTATCCTCCGCCCTATTGGCAGTTGGTGCCGATGGCGGAATCGATAAAAATACTCACAGAGTAGACCGAGAATAAGTGGGTATCCATTGTACTTAGTACTTGGTATTTTGTTCTTGGTGCTTGGTCATTGGTCATGATTAGTCACGGTCATTTGTTCTTGCTTCTTGCCTCCTGTTTCTTGTTTTCCCTCATCCATTTTCATACATTACCTGCCGATGTTCAGATACGATGTTGTTGATCCAAGAATATTGTTGATTCGATACGATGACAATAGAACCTACCATCGCACTCTACAAGGATCAGCACAATGCAGAGAAGTTTTCAGACATATACGCTCATTACACTCATTACCGCATTGGGTATATCCTCCACAGTTTTTAGCCGTGCACCTCAGGATCACAAAAAAAATATACACCTTAGTTACTCCCAGCGGATGCGCGTTGAGATGTGGGATAATACCATCGGACTATCGAAGGCATCCGGTTCCGGTTCAAGCTATTTCCGCAACCGTTCAAGCCTGGCTCTCACATACACTCCCTCGATAGATGTCGAGCTGTCGGTAAAGCTCACCAATGAACTCCGGTATTACGCGGTACCGGAGTCGCGCGGCTTTGAATTCGATGAGATCTTCATTGATCTCTTATTTTTAAAATGGAATAACATTCTGCGATTTCCTGTCTCGGTTACCCTCGGGCGGCAGAATATGAGTTTCGGTGAGGGCTTTGTTGTAATGGATGGCGGACCGTTAGATGGTTCACGATCGGCCTATTTCAATGCGGTGCGGCTCGACTGGAATCTCTCGCCTAAAAGTCGGCTGTCAGCTTTTTATTTCTTCCAGCCGGAAAGAGACCAGTATTTACCCATTCTTAACAATCTCAAAAAAAAGTTGATTGAGCGCCATGAGGAAGGTTTCGGCATGCATTACAGCACCACTCTGGAATCAGGAGAGGTTCAGGGATATCTTATCCGTAAAAGCGCCAGATCTTCAGATTTACAGAATCGTTCTGCCCGAATACTTACTCCGGGCATTCGAATTAATTATACCATCCTGCCTACACTTAGTTTCTCGGCAGAAGCAGCGTATCAACTTGGCGAGTGGAATGCTAATCCTATGCAAGCATACGGCGGATATATTTACGGCGAGTATTCTCAAGAGACGAAGCCTTATTTTCCTAAGAAAGTAACATTCGGCGGGATTTACCTTAGCGGAGACGATCGGGAAACCGAAGCGCATGAAGGATGGGATCCATTGTTCAGCCGATGGCCCAAGTGGACCGAATCCTACATCTTTACACTCGGCCCTGAGCAGGGCCCTGCCTATTGGTCGAATTTTGCTTCCGTTTATGCAAGATTCGCATTCAGTATTACCTCCGATGTCATGTTAACGCTCGATTACCATCATTTCATGGCGCCGGAGCGTGCTGCCTACGGTGCTCTTTTCCCTGGCGGAACAGGAAAGACCCGCGGCGAACTTGTCATCGGTAAATTATCATATACATTACACGACTATCTCACTGCTAATGTAATCGTAGAGCATTTTACTCCGGGCAATTACTACTTCAATGATGCGGACAGTTATGTCTGGATACGAATGGAAACGCTTTTAATTTTTTAGGGAATCCCTGCACCAGACTTCAACAGGTGTCTTAAGGAAGGAGAAATAGTGATAATAAAAATTCTTGTCATCTCGGTGTTCGCACTCATGATCATCATTGTCGGGATTGTAGGACTTCGCAGGACCAAATCCTTCTCCGATTTCTTTCTCGGCGGAGGAAAAATCGGTCCATGGATGACAGCGTTCACCTATGGTGCAGCGTACTTTTCGGCAGTTCTGTTTATCGGATTTGCCGGTAAAATCGGGTGGGATTTCGGATTATCCGGTCTATGGATTGCAGTCGGAAATTCTCTCATCGGTGTTCTCGGCGTTTGGTGGATCGTGGGAAACAGGATAAAGAATATGTCTGTGGAGTACCAGGTACACACAATGCCGGAATATTTTGAGAAGCGTTACGACAGCCGCGGATTCCGTCTGTATTCATCTATAACAATTTTTATTTTCTTCATCCCCTACTCTGCTGCGGTGTTTATAGGGCTTTCTTACCTATTTCAGGTCACTTTCGGCATTGATTATACCCTGGCGCTATTATTTATGGGGCTGTTCACTGCTATCTATATTGTCCTCGGCGGATACAAATCGATGACCATGATCGATGTGATCTTTGGAATAATTATGGCGGTTGGCGCATCGGTTCTTTTTACTGATACGCTGCAATCTGCCGGCGGCTGGAATGCGATCGTTGAAAAACTATCAGCAATTAAACCTCAGCTGGTTGAATGGATCGGTCCTCCGGGTCTCTGGCCCCTGTTTTGCCTGCTGTTCCTGACAAGTGTGGCTCCTTTTGCAATGCCTCAACTTGTCCAAAAATTTTACGCAATAAGAGATAAGAAGGCGATCCGGTTAGGAATGATTGCATCAACTCTCTTTTCTATCCTTATCTCCGGAACCGCATATTTTACGGGAGCCACCGCACGTATCTTCCTTGGGCCCGATAATGCACCTTCTGCATTCGAAAACGGCAAACCAATTTTCGACGCACTCATGCCTGAGCTTCTCACAAATATCGTACCTCCGTCGCTGTCGGTATTAATGCTCCTCCTTATCCTCTCAGCATCGATGTCGACACTTGCAGCACTTGTTCTGATATCCAGCTCATCGGTAGCAAAAGATATCTACGCAGGTTTCATCAGGAAAGATGTGAGTGATAAACATCTTACCATGCTGATGAGGGTGAGCAGTGCATTTTTTGTATTTCTCTCAACCTTACTTGCGTACTTGAAACCCGCCACGATCGTTGCAATCCTCGGCATATCGTGGGGAGCGATCGGTTCTGCATTTCTCGGCCCGTTTTTTTGGGGTTTACTCTCAAAACGCATGAACAGAGTAGGTGCGGTTGTATCATCGGTTGGAGGACTTGGATTGTGCCTGTTTCTGTATGCGACAGGTACGCCGTCTCCTCAGGCGGGTACAATCGGGATGATCGCCTCTTTAGTACTTAATCCGGTGGTGAGTAATATCTTCCGCGGGGGGAAAACGGGTGATTGAACACAGATAACACTGAAAAAGCACAAGATTTACACAGATATATTAACTTTTATTTGATACCCTATGACAAATTAATATTTAATGTAACTAGTAACGAGCGCAGATACTGTAAAAAACCTTAAATCATCCCAATGGGATAAGGAGGCCTGATCATGAGGTCTATCATAATAATATCCATTCTTCTATTTATTTTTCCAAAAATTATTCACGGACAAGAAATTATTGCCACGACCCAAGGTTCCCTATATGGAACCGCTTTATATATTTACAAAAATGATTCATCAAAAAATGTTTTTGAGGAAACGAATTGGATTTGCCAAAACAATAACATTAAATCAACACCGGACGGGAGTTATTTAGGTGCAATCGCACGAACTCGAGAACTGGTTAAGGATGAAAAAGGGAATGAGTACATCGGCCACATGCTATTAATATTTAATCCCGCTGGTAAATTATTAAAGACATTGCCAAACGTAATACAGTTTGCATGGTCTCCTGATTGCAAACAAATCGTTTATATTGAAGCGAAAGGTGATTTAGAAGATTATTATTATCTTATTCCAAAAACTTTAAAAACATATCAAATTGTAACGGATAAAATTATATCGTTTTATCCGGGAGGTTATGCGGATATTGCTTGGGCAAATCACGATTCCATGATTTACTACACTGATTTGCATAATGTTTATAAAATAAATCCTCACAATAAGGAAAAAGTAAAAGTTGATTATCATGGGATATATTTTTCGTCGGATGGTAAATATTATTTTAATCTTGGTTATGAGGCACCTCTTAAACTATACGAATCGAAAACGAATCGCGAGATTAAGATAGGCGATATGGACGAAGATATTTTAAGCTTCGGCAGATGGATTGATAAATATAATTTGGTGGTTGGTCACGTGTACGATGAAAAGAAAATAATAGATGTAAGGAATGGAGAGGCGATTATATGGTTCACAGGTGAAATGTTCGGTTATAATTCAAAAACAAAAGAGATATATGTTTACAAAGACAAAAAGATTTTTAAGGAGTTAGATGATTCAAAAATACAAAAGATAAAAATTCCTAGGTAGGTGATTTTAGGGGGAATCAGATATGTTTAAAAGATTGATGATTTTAGAAATATGCGCCATAGTATCAACTGCTTTGTTAGTATTCTCTCAACCGGTAATTGTGACTCCAGCAAATAATAAATATGGCGTCCCATATAACTGGGGAAGTGCAATAGCGATGTATGACGTAAAGACTAACGAATTCAGAGTGATATATAAAAATAATGATTTAGTATTTTTTGGAAATAGGCTGAAAGTATCTCCATCAGGATTACTTATTGGGGCGATCGGGTATGAAAGAGATAGAAAAGGAAAGGTAGATGTAAAATCAATGTTGATTGTTATAGATACGAATGGGAATATATTAAGCAGAGTAGACGATGCTGTGATTTTTGACTGGGCACCAACGAGCGATAAAATTGTTTATGGCACAGGAATCCTTTATACAGACACAGGGTACCCTAAAGCTAATAGGTTGTGGATATACGTAATAAAATCAGCAAATAAAGAGGATATAGGAGTATCATCTGCATGGAATCTATCTTGGGCGACATTTGATAGCTTAATTTATATTCACGAAAAGGGTGGTATTTTTAAGATTGATCCTTCTACTCAGTTAAAAATAAAAACTCAATATTGGGATCTCAATTTTTCACCCGATGGTAAATATTACTATATACCTAACAGAGAAGGCGGAGGTTTTTATTTATTCGAAACAAAATCAAATCATGAGATTGCTCTACCCGATATCAATAAGAAAGAAAACAGGATTAACTATTGGCTCGGTAAAGATGAATTGGTGGTTGGTGATGGAATCCGGGATAATAGAATAATAAACATCGTTACTGGAGAATCAAAAAAAGCATTCAGCGGTCGACTGATCGGTTATTTTCCAGAAACATCGGATTTTTATGTTTATAAGGATAAGCGATTTTTTAAAGAATTAGCAGATTCAAAAATTGAAAAGTTCAAATATCCATCTGAATAATTACATTTAACACAGATAATATTGTTTTTGCAGGCAATTTGTTCCGCTCCTACGGAGCTTTTTTCCTTGTTTTATTCTACGCTATAAACATGACGCTCCTACGGAGCTGCTGAAACAAAGTTTTATTATGTATTAAGGAGTCCCGTAGGGACGAAATGTTTGTAGATGAAAGAAAAGAAAGAT
>CAYGXH010000004.1:0-29611 GCA_964353675.1 uncultured Chlorobiaceae bacterium | reverse complement strand
CTGTCATTAATTGGCTCCTGAAAGCTTTCCGCATGCGATTCCTTTACATCATTTTCGCTCTCTGGAGATTTCCCCTCTTTGGGTACCAAAGCCCGGAGATGTCCGATACGAATCAAGTGAAATCGGATTCACTCTACCGCGTTGAATCAGTAATGGTTGTCGGCAACGAGGAGACTAAAGAATTTGTCATTCTTAGGGAGATGTCGCTGCAGCCCGGTGAACGCATAACAGAAGAACTGGTGGTTTATGATCAGAACAGAATATATAGCCTCGGTTTGTTCAACCGGGTCGTCATACACGTTGTGCCCGCTTCGGAAGAAAAAGCAAATCTCATCGTTGAAGTAAGCGAGCGGTGGTATATTTTTCCGTTTCCGATTTTTGGTATCAGGGATCGTGACTGGAAAAAAGTGTACTTCGGAGGAGGTCTGCTGCACTCAAATTTTCGCGGGCGCAATGAAAAACTCTATGGTACAATTATCCTCGGCTATGATCCTTCCTTTGCAGTTTCGTACCGCAATCCATTTTTAGTGAACGACGGCTCTTATCAGCTCGATACGCGTTTTGCCTATGATAAAATCCGTAACCGGAGCATTAGCGCACAGGCCGGCGGCGATAACTTTGACGAACAACACATCTCGCTCATGGTCAGCTTCGGGAGGCGCTTCGGGATAAACCATACAGTATGGGTAACCGCAGGCGGCGAGATGGTCAGGGTTTCATCTTACCAGCCGGGAAGAACGATATCATCCGATGGCAAAGATATTTATCCCTTCGGGGCAGTCAGTTATACGTATGATACGCGCGATCTCTTTGAATATCCAACGATGGGATCGTTCATTCGCATCGGCGCGAGGAAATACGGATTGCCGGGGAATGACATAGATATGGTACGGTATGCAACAGATTTTCGTTATTACCGCCCGCTCATTTCATCACTGGTACTTACTGGAAGACTTTTCACCGATTGGGCCGCGGCAGGCCGTACGCCAAGTTACAACCGCATATATCTGGGATACACAGAACGTATCCGCGGTCACTTTAAGGAGGTAAGAGAGGGAGAAAATTTATTCGGTATTTCGACGGAATTGCACTACCCGCTCTTTACACCCGTGTATTACACGGCTGATTACCTCCCGCCGGAGTTCCGCATTCTCAAGTTCGGTATCATTGCAGCTCTCTTTGCGGATGCGGGAACTGTCTGGTTTCGCGGTGAACCCTTCGCGCTCAACAATTTTACAAAAGGATACGGCGCGGGTATTCATCTGCTGTTGCCGTATAGTATCGTCCTCCGTGTGGACTATGCATGGAATGAAGTCCGTCGCGGTGAGTTCATTATTGATCTCGGAACATCGTTTTGATACGATATAATTACACAGATATTTTATAACCTGCTACATTTCTATGGATTACTTTTACACCCCGCCGGAGAATATCGTCGATCGGTCTCTCACCATCGGCGGCGAGGAGTTCACACATCTTACTCATGTCATGAGGAAGAAGCAGGGAGATCTCATCCGCGTCGTTGACGGACAAGGGAATGCTTATGATGTTCTGCTGAATGAGATCGGTAAAAAAATAGCGGCGGGCGAAATATTAAAGTCATACCTAAATCACAACGAATCCGCTATTTCTGTAACGCTTGGTGTGGGCATACTTAAAAATCCTTCGAAATTTGACTTCCTCGTAGAGAAAATAACCGAACTCGGAGTTCATACCGTAGTTCCGCTCCTGACTGCACGTACGATACCTCTGCATGCGAAGACCGATCGTTGGCAAAAACTTGCATTGGCCGCAATGAAACAGTGCAGACGATCGTTCCTTCCGCGTATTCAGCGTCTAACTAGTCTGAGTGAATTTCTCAGGGAGTGTGACCCGGTGCATCTCAAGCTCGTGGCGCATGAACAAGAAGGCGGTGTTACCGCAGTGAAGCAGTTTTTAAACGCTTCAGTGCAGTCTGTCGCCATTCTAATCGGACCTGAAGGGGGATTTGAAGAGGAAGAAATTGCTCAATGCCGGAGTGTGGGGTATGTCCCAGTCTATTTTGGCGGCAGGCGTCTTCGAACGGAAACGGCGGCGATCGTTGCTGCAGCTTCCGTACTGCTCTGAATACAACGGATCAGCGCCGGTATACTGCTTTTCTCTTTACTAATGTAAAGAAAAGAAGTCGTTGGTTTTCACTCATGCGGGGGTTATTTTATTCCCCACAATTTCCCGAATTTCATCCGCTTTCATCTTACAACTTCGAAGTATGGAGATTACTTCATCGGCGTGCCATCCGACGAACTCAGGATCGTTAATCCCGCTGAGGTTAATTTGCACGTTGAGGGCAGCCCCTTCGGCGGCAGCGTACAGCATGAGAGCGCTCACGCCGGCATCGCTCACAGAATTTACATTTCCCTTTTCCGCTACAACTTTTGTCAGTGCGAGTCCGTCAACTGTGTGTTTCATTACACGCAGAGGAACAAGCGTCGCTTCCTTCGTTGCTTCCTGAATTGCTGCGTTCCGTAAGGCTTTCTGATCATCCGTCTCTTTCGGCAGTGAGAATGCTTCCATTACCTTGTTGAATGCTTCGGTATCGCGCACGATGAGATCAGTAAATATTTTCCGCAATCCCTCTGCTTTTACCAAAACAGTTTTCATTTCTTGTTCCACGCCGGCGTATTTTTTCTTTCCGGCTGTCAGGTTGCACACCATCGAGGTCAGCGCCGCACCAAGTGCGCCGGCCAGCGCAGCGACACTGCCGCCTCCCGGGGCGGGTGATGTTGATGCAAGTTCGTCTAGAAATTCAGTGATCCTTAAATTGGTAAGCATGGGAGCTCCTTAAATCATGTATTCGATAATTTTTTTATTAGGGTCAAACCGCTCGAGCTGACTCAGACCGAGAGCCTCTATAGCTCGGGCGATGTATTGCTCTTCCTTCATGTTCTGTATATCCTCACGCACATAGAATTTTCCTGCCATCACTAAAGCTTCCTTTGGAATTAGACCTACAACCTCGCTTCCGGTCACGTTCATCCCGAGTTTCTGCGCTTCTTTCCGTACTTCTTCGAACGCAACGTGAGGGGGCGTGATTTCGTAATTCGTGAGGTTGATGGAAACCTGCGCGATGCTAAAACGTTCAAGGAAGACGCCCATCGCTTTCACGGATTTCAGACTGCCCGGCACCTTCGTCGTTCGTCCGGCTTTGTCCTTGACGGTACGTCCGCTCTCGCGTATGCGCAGTGCAATTTCATGTGCAATATTTTTATCGTCGGAAGTTATATTCACATTGTATGCGATGAGAAATACCCGCGCGCCTGTGACCGTCGCGCCCGACCGTGCGCTGAATCGGGCTTGTCCGAAGTCCGGCTTCCATGCGGGATCTATAAGTTTTTCGGCGAGCCCTTCATACTCGCCTTTCCGTATGTTGGCGAGGTTCGCGCGTTCCGGCACCTTTGCCGCTTCCTCGTATAGATAAACGGGGATCTCCAATTCTTTTGCTACGCGACTTCCGAAGTCGTTGGCAAGTTTCACGCAATCAGCCATCGTGACTCCCGAGATCGGGATAAAGGGTACAACATCTGTTGCTCCCATCCGGGGATGTTCTCCCTTGTGCTTCGTCATATCGATAAGCTGTGCGGCAGTTTTGGTCGCCTGAAAAGCCGCCTCCGCAACCCCTGCCGGCTCTCCGACGAATGTCACAACACAGCGATTATAATCCTTGTCCGGTTCAACGCTGAGAAGCTTTACACCGTTAACTGCTCCGATGCTCTGAGCAATTTGATCGATGACGGCTGTATCGCGCCCTTCGCTAAAATTTGGCACACACTCGACGAGTTGCCTCATAGGTATTCCGATATTGGTTTAACATAATTATTCTGCCCAGCTTCTCTTGAGCATTCATTGAATACGCAGGTATTCTTTCATCGGCGCCGACGGCTGAATTCAGAATTCAAGAACAATCCCGCGTTTTACAACCTTCTCGACGAAGTTATCACCGAAATGATAGGGTAAAAATTTATAGTTCGGGATATTAAGAACGATAAGATCTGCTTTTTTCCCTTTCTCGATACTGCCGATTTCATGTGAGAGTCCGATTGCCGCTGCTGCGTTAAGCGTGGAGGCAGCGATTGTCTCTTCCGGGGATAAATTCATCTGTGTGCATGCGATTGTCATCATCATAGGCATGCTGTACGACATACAGGAACCCGGATTGAAATCTGTGGCAATCGCAACAGTCGCGCCGCTTTCAATGAGCTTCCTCGCGGGTGCATACCTGTGATTGAGAAAAAACGATACACCGGGGAGGAGTGTCGCAACAACTCCGGTTTTTGCAAGCGCTCTGATGCCGGTATCACTGATATGTTCGAGGTGATCAACAGATACGGCTCCGATTTCTGCCGCCAGTTCTGCACCTCTGCAGGATGATAGCTCATCGCCGTGAAGTTTTGATTGCATGCCGTGTTTTATTCCGGCCTGCAGTATTCTCCTGCAATCGTCGACGTTAAAATACCCTTCCTCGCAAAACGCATCGCAGAAGAGCGCGAGTTTTTTCTTGCCGATATAGGGAATCATTGTATTGATGACATCGTTGACGAAGGAACCTTTGTCTGTTTTATACTCCGGGGGCACTGCATGAGCGCCGAGGAATGTCGGAACGATGGAGATCACTTCTTCCTTGCCGAGCTCATGGAGTGCTTCAAGCATTTTGACCTCATTCTCCATGTTGAGACCGTATCCGCTCTTGATCTCAACAGTCGTTGTACCCTGACGGAGAAGTCGCGTAAGGCGGTGACGCGCCTCTTTTTTTAAATCTTTTTTCTGCATGCTGCGTACCTGCGTCACTGTACTTAGAATTCCTCCACCTCTTGCGGTAATCTCCTGATAGGTCGCGCCAGCACTCCTCATGGCAAATTCGTTCTCGCGAGTTCCGCCGAAAAGAAGGTGAGTATGAGAGTCTACAAATCCTGGCATAACTACGTTATCCCTGCAGTCGACGATATCGGCTTCCTTGATACTGCTCATGGAAAGTTCATCCATATTCCCGCACCAGGAAATGGTTTCATCTTCCACAAGCACTGCAGCATTTTCAAGTATACCAAGGTTCTGCATGTCCTTGCCGGTTTTCACAATATTGCCGTGTGCAGCAACGGTTACGAGCTGTTTGATGTTAATGAGAGCTAAATTCATGAAATGGTCATTAATAGATGTATGTTCTGTGGCGTTTCAAAGATACTGAAAAAGCGATTTTTTTCCAATTTTATTTTCTCCGTATATTAAACCATGTTCAGACAGGTACTTATTTTCGGTCTCATCCTTTTCTGCACCGGGTGCCGTGAAACTGCTACTATCCTTACGGACGGAGAGGTCCGCAGGAGTGCAAACCTTGTTTCGGCAGAAACGCTGGCAATCCGCACAACGCAGAACTGGACACTCTCCGATGTCGGGATCATCTGTGACAATCATGATACGGTCCGAGGTAGAGTGCGGCGTCCGGTGAATCGCAATTTCAGGTATCCGGCTGCATTCCTCGTTGTGGGAATTGAAACAGGGAGGGAGGTTGTCGATCTGATTGCAGGATACGACAGTGTCATTATCTTCGGTATCGATTATCCCTACAGCGGTACAATGGATTTTTCCGGCTGGAAGGGTTTAACGACGGTTCTTGCGCTTCGGTCCGTCGGATTCCACAGTGTTAACCATATCGGTGTATCTCTTGATTGGCTCTCCTCACTTCCGGAAATCGATACAAATAACATCTCAGTTATTACCGTCAGTTTCGGTGTCTTTGCAGGCGTTCCTGTGGCCGTCATAGACAAACGTGTCGATCGGCTTGTCGTTGTTCAGGCGGGCGGCGGTCTTGAAACAATTATCGCTGCCAATGCAGAGAGACTACACGCATCCGTTCCATCGTGGTTTGCAGGATTTTTAGGAGGGAGGATTCTTGCTCCATTCGAGCCGAACAATTACATAGGACGCTTTTCACCGCGGCCGGTTCTGCTTGTGAGCGGCGAATCGGACCAGCTTTTTCCGTCCTCCTCCATTCAATCGCTCTTCGACCATGCTCGCGAACCCAAGGAGTGGATCCGTCATAGGAGCGGACATGTTGACCCGACAACGGAGAAATTGATCGCCGAACTTGCCTCAATCGTTGGGAATAAATTGTATCCGCGCTGATGCGTTGGTCGGAACCGGAGTTATACTGACAACTGCCCGGGATGGGTAATTACTTCGCAGCTTTCCTTTATCTTCTGCGTAGAATCGATCTGATTGATTTATGGTCTAACCTGAAGGTTAACCACTCTTTTAACCGGCGTGCACCTATTTTTTTATAGAACCGGATAGCGGTACGGTTCCAATCGAGGACAACCCATTCCATCCTGCCGCACCCACGGCGCTTTGCCTCCTCGACACATGTCCGGAAAAGCTTCCACCCTATACCGTGAGATCTATACTCGGGTGACACGAAAATATCTTCCAGGTAAAGTGTAGGAAGAGCCAGGAAGGATGAATAAGTCTCAAAGAAAATCGCATAACCGACAGCTTTCAACTCCCAGAATGCAAGATATGCGTCGAAGCGCTTCGGTTTTCCAAAACCATCGCGGATGAGGCGGCGGCGGGCTTGCCGTGAAGGTCGTTTTAGTTTTTCATAATCGGCCAGCGCGTCAATAAGCGAAAGGAAGGTTTTTTCATCACCCTTCCTGACTTTTCGTATTGACAGAGGGAAACTAGAATTTTCTTTTTTGCTTTTCTGTGGTTTCGATCTGTTCAAGGACTTTACCCAGACCTTTTGTGATTAGTGTGTCGAGGAGAGTTCCTGTGAGTTTGACGGTGGGTTCGTCGAGATGTTTGATTCCCTCTTCGGATTTCTTTGCTTCTGGCATGATGGAGTCCAACAGAGTGTTTACTGCGAATTCCTTCGTTATAGAAGGACCTTCATTGGTAGCAGTGCTTCCGCCGAGGGCAAACTTCGCTCCCAGTTCTTTCACGGGTTGTACATAATCTTCCGGCACCTGTGATGCGCTTGATGATATTAATTTGCCCACTTCCGACATTCGTTTGTCGAGCGAGCGACCGCGAAGTTTAGATGTTCCGGCAATTGTGTACATCGTGTTTGAAACGTTTGAACTTAATGCAAGCGAAGCAGATTGCATGGCTCTGCTGAGACTTCCGCCGCATGCCTCTATATGTTCGCCGAGGGATGATAATCCATACTGAACAGAATGTCCGAGTGTCTCCAGGCCCCGTCGGATTTGCTCGCCGTGTTCAATAGTGGATTGAGCTGCGATTTTTGCAGCTTCGACCTGAGATGCGCCGCTCGAATATGATGCGAGGAGCTGAGTTGCCCTCTCAATGTCGAACTTCACTCTCTCAACCATATTAGTGTTCTTGTTCTCGAAGTAGTAATCGCGTGCCTTGTAAAAGTGCCAGAGGGAAACCTGCAGCATGGATTGGAGGAAAGCGGAATCGGTGCTGATAGCCGACATTGATTTCTGACCTATGTGAAGATTCACGGCAGCTTCCCACTCCTTAGTCCCAAGACGGATGAACCACTGCCTCGCCGCGACGAGATCGGTTAGGTCATCGATCGCGTGAACTTCTTTTTCCACTCCGCGCTGAGCATATCCGATGCCTGCCATGTATGCGATGGAAACGGCCGGTTTGTACAGACCCAACTCGGAAAAGAGCCGGAAGGCGAGAATGAGCTGATCAATCACCTTATCGGTTAGGTTCCCCTTTGAGTAGTGGTCCTTGATTTTTGTATAGATTTCCTGGGCACGCTGAAGATACAACTCGGCAATCTCTCTGTACCTCTGTTTGAGAATAACAGTTCTCTTGGCATGCTTATCGAGGTATTTCTTGTCTTCCTTGCGCAGGGTGTTGATGGCGTCGCGGATTTCCTGCAGCGACAGACATTCTGCAATTGTACTGCCTCCGCATATGTAGCACTTTTCGCGAACTCCCTCGTAATCAATCCAGCGGTGCCCGCAGCTGATGCACCGTTCCATTCCTAGTTTCATGGACATCGGATCGTTCATTGCTTCCTCTCCTGAATTTGTCGGATGAGGCGGCCGTACTCATCTTCCGTGAGTTCTCCGAATGCATACTTGGTTTCAATCGTTTCTCTGTCGAAATGCTGACGTGCTTTTACGGTCACTTCCCTATAAGTCTCGGCAGCGCGGATCCGTGCGAAACCTCTTATGGTCTCCATTTCCTCCTGATACATGGATGCGAAACGGGAATTATCGCCGGACAGCTCGAGCGGCTTTTCACCTTTGGAAATGCGGCGAAGGTTAGTCAGCTCTGCATATTCCCTTACACTTATGTTCTGGAGAAGCTCCGTTGCTATTTCAAATTCCTTTGCCCTCCAGTAAAAATGAAATGCAGATTTAAACTCGCTCTCCTTGAGAAACCAGTCCGCGACTTCTTTGAAATCTGCAGGAGTTACGGTCGCGCGGTCATAAATAAGGAACGATGTAACGTAATCGCGCGAATCGCGCCTCAGAAGACCGACACTCAGAAGATCGTTCTCAGCCCAGAAGTACCATTCTTCCAGATCGAAACGGTTTTCAGTCATGGCAAGTTCGAGAAAATCGGATATCCGATCCCATGCTTTGAAAAACGCGTACGCGAGAAGTGCAACATCAAGATTATGAGGATTATTATTAACTGCCTGCGAGAGGATTTCGATGAGCTTTTCTTTTTCATTTCCGGGGAGGGAAAAGAAAAGCTTTATCGGTATCCGCGGGATGCGACGTAAAGTTCTATGGTGATCATAAAACTGAAGCTGCCGCTGAGGATTAGATGCGGGCATTTCCATTTCAAGCTGTTCAATCGCGGCATAGAAGCGATCGTGGTTCAGTATTTTTTTGATTCCATTGTACCAATGCGTGTCAGGATCTCTAAATGTAGTATCCAGAAACAACCTCCATGAACTCATCGAGCTTTCGGTAAAAGAATTCTCGGCAAGCGGAATTGCTGTCTTGAAAATATCAAGGAGGTTATGATCGCGTACTACTGTGTCATCAGCAGATGACTCATCTTTGAGGGATCGCATTATGAAGAAGTGCCTGATCCATGGCCGCGTAAGCCGCTCATCGACCGAATGCTTGATCTGTGCTTTCGATTTTAATTCTTCGATGAGATGCGATGGGTAGGAACCCTGAAAGCCTTGCTTCAAACGGTCTTTTGTTGTATCAAAAAGATGTAAACTCATCGATGGCTGAATTCCTTAATGATTGAATTAGTTAATTACCGTTATACTTGAAGGTATTTCCCCAAGCCCTTGGAATATAGATTGATACTCTGAGGTGGAATATACAATATTTTTTTATGGAATTCCAAATAAATATGCCGATAAAAATGAAAAAAAAGGGGATAATATGAAAAAGCATATAAAAAACCCGTTAATCGCGTGTATTTTGAAGGATTGTAGAATCAAGAACCGGCAGATTTGTATTTCCCTGCACTAGTTTATTATATTTAACGAAAAATTCGTATGGTCCTTTTGCGATGGTTTCAATCAATGAGGATCTGCCAAGCTGAAGATCGATTTCACGAGCGATCGCCATTCCTGCTATTGAGCCGTAACTTTCCCAGTACCCGCTTAAATTTGCACTGCGGAGAATCTCGGATGTACGCGCAGCGGTAATATTCCGCGCAACGAGCTCCCGTGCATTTTTATTGAACGTTGAGAAAGCGGTACGGATACGGTCGTTCCAATCGCGGGGGAGTGAACCTTTTCCCTGTTGATCAAGCGACAGATAGTATGCAATTCCCTCGTTCTGCACAAGGTCGAGAAGTTTATCGAGCGGGTTTGTATGTGATGTATAAAACTCCTGCCACGTTTTCGATTGGTCCTTGTATGCACTGAAGGATGCATGGAACACTTCATGAGCTACCACACCAAGCAGTGAGAGGAAGCGATCTTCGAGCTGTCTTCCATATCGAACTGCCTGCGTAAGGTTGATAACGATGGTCAATTCGCCTTCGTTCTCTCCGACGAACTGATAATTCTCACCGTACCATTTGATGCGGCGGACGAACGCATCTGCGTTTTCATGTCCGATGGCAACAATGTACACCGGAATGGAAACGGAAATCTCTGCATCAGTAGGGAATAGTTGTTCGACTGTAGCTGTCACGCGCCTGGCAAAGTTCTTCATTTTGAGTTCATTTAGAAGTTCCTTGATCTCAGCCGAAGAGTGTTTTATTTCTTCAAGGTTAAATATATCGTTTTTAATAATCTGGCTGTACCGGAGAGAATCAAGGTAATCCCGCAGTAATAACGGGAAGGATCTGTCGCCGGCTATTAGTCCGGCCGTCGAGGCGGCTATTTTATTACCCCGCAGTTCTGCGACCGAGGATGTGGATGCATACTGACCTTCGATGAGTGCGATCGTCTGCTCAACCGCTCTGTAATCAACGAGAAGTGTAACGTTAAAGTTTGGATTGATCTGTGAATAACCGCTGAATGTAGTTGTTGCAAGTATTAGAGCAATGCCGGCGAAAAATCGTTTATCTTTCATCGAATACTGTGAAGTTAAGAATTTTAAGCCTGATTAATTTTCTTGACTTTTGCCTTTTCAAGGTACTTTCCCTGCCTTACTTTTGCGCTTAAAAATTTTATTACTTGCAAAATCCATTTTCCCAATAATGAAGGCGGTTATCCAGCCAATTATCACCATAATAATAAAGAATAATGAGTATGCTATTCGCCAATCCACACCACCCATCATCATGCTGAATTCAGACATGCCAAGTATACTTGCAATCAGATTCAATGGCAAGAAGACGATGTTTATAATTGTCAAATTCTTTAGAAGCACGTTCATGTTGTTATTAACGAGTGTTCCTCTGGCATCCATTAGTCCTGAAAAGACAGTTGAATATATCTCAGCCTGTTTGAAACATTGGTTGTTTTCGATTATGAGGTCGTCGAGCAGGTCGAGAATTTGTGGCGCAAAGCCTGATTTTTCAGCGTGACTCCGCAGACGTGTGAGAACCGTATTGTTACCGCTGATCGCATTTGCGTAATATACCAGGCTTTCACTCAAGTTAAACATCTGGATGAGGTGCTTGTTTTCCATAGATGTGTTAATTTTCTGTTGAAGCTCTCTTGAGATCATTTTGATCACTTTGAGGTGCCCAAGATAGTGATAAATGGTTTCGTAGAGAAAAACTAGTAGTACGTTGATCAACGAGTCAAGCCGGTGTCCCTTTCTTGCTTCAGTTGGTACGATTGAAATTTCTTCGGTTAATACAAACGCTAAGCGGTCTTTATACATGAATAAGCCAACGGATGCAACATTGAAATAAAAATTGTCTTGCCCGGAGTAGTTCAAAGGGCGCTTCCAAATCAAGGATAGGGAGTCGCTGTCAATCTCTATTCGTGGAACCTCGTCAGGATCCAGTGCCGAAAGGAGTGTATGTTCGTCAATAGAAAAACTGCTGAGGATCATCTGTTTTTCAGAGGGATCGGGATTGACGAAAACAAGAATTGGACTGTCGAATGATTCCGACGGAACCAGTAAGTTGTTCGATAATTCAAATCTCTTAACCATTTCAGTCTATGCTCCAATATAGATTCTTGACTGCCGTATTACCGTATGGATTTGCGGGTAAACGCCGCCGAACATAAGAGCAAGCAGTATAGCAGTGCAGTTATAGATTTGGTTTAAGTTCATAAGATACTGTAAGGTATAAAATATTTTAATAACTTTATAGCGTGCGTGTTGCGTTTTAATAACTCTGTCACTATTATCTATTATTATTTCAGCCTTAATGTCTGATAAATAAGTGAAAGGGATCTTATGAGCACTATACGATTGGTACTTACCCTGATTCTGGTTACTCATACGGCATTAGCACTCCCGCGTTTTGCCGTACGGACGAATCTTACGTGTCAGAATTGCCATATCGATCCTAATGGGGGCGGTATGCGCACATACTATGGTTCTGCATTATATGCGCGAGGAACCCTGCAGGTGAGGGTGTGGAATGACAGTCTTGCGCTTGAAAACTTTACCACAGAGCTCAGCGATATAGTCAGCTTCGGAACGGATCTTCGAACACTCTTTTCCTATCGTAGTGAGACTCACACCAACTCGTTTTACCAGATGCAAGGAAATATTTATTTCTCAGCTAAACTGGCGAAAAAAGTCATGGTCTACCTGAACAAAGGATTATATTCGGGATTTGAAGTCTTCGGTTTATTGAGTCTACTCCCCGCGAACGGATACTTCAAAGTTGGCAGGTTCACACCCGCTTACGGTACAAAAACAGACGATCATACAAATTTTATCAGATCTAAAACGGATTTTATCAACAACAGAAAGGAAGATACCGGTGTTGAGGTCGGTTTTTCACCATCCTTCATGACATGGAATGTAGGTCTCTATAATGGTATTAAAGGATCGGCATTTTCTGACGAGAAGATGCGCCTTATAACGTCTAGACTCGATGTGAGATTTCAGATTGATAATGTAATATTCTCTCTCGGCGGATCTTTCTGGTACAATAATCTCCGTGGGGGTTCACTCACCATGGCAGGTGGTTTTGGAGGAATGAATTTTGAGAAACTCACTTTACATAGTGAAATTGATTTTAAAAAAGACAAATCCCTCCTGGGAACAAATGAATTAATTTCATTTATTGAAGTGAATTATCTCCTTATAGACGGTGTTGATCTGAAGTTCATGTACGATTTTTATGATCCTGATACTGATGTGAAAACCGGATCAGAAACCCGCTATTGTATTGGACTAGAGTTCTTTCCAATCAATGGCATTGAGATCAGACCCTTGTACCGTTTTCTCATTGAAGAACCGGTTGACAGATCAAACAATGAAATTGACATTTTAGTACATTTCTACTTATAGAGCGAAAGGGTAGTGTATGATAATTCATATCCGGCCGGCGGTTGTATGTGTTGTAACCATGATGTCATTACTCAGCGGCTGTACTGATCAGGGTATCGATATGGAATCCCCTCCGGTTGTTATTTCATTCTCTCAACAGGTCCAATCCATATTCAATGCTAATTGTACCGGATGTCATGGGGCAGAGGGAAATTTATCACTTGCCGCAGGTGCCAGTTATGGTCAATTGGTGAACATTGCTGCTCAATCCAGCTGCACTCAATTAATGAGGGTCCTGCCGTCGAAGGCCGACAGTAGTGTACTTTATCTGAAATTATCGGGATCCAGTTGCGGTTCCCGAATGCCGCAGGGTGGGAGTTTATCTCAGACAGATATCGATCGGATACGGGATTGGATAAATGAGGGTGCGGCGAATAATTAGATATTCAACGGATGAATGTCTTATGTGAAGTGTACCGCCGTTTCGTAAGACCCCTCTTAAGATGTGGTTTATTATTACTCGAATTCCTTAACTGAGAGCTGTGATTGTCGGATAATCGATTTCAGTGTCCCCAATTTAATTTCATCGTGATTAGGAACAGGAACAGTAATTGTCGAAGTGCCGGTTTTCTTCTGCATGATGATGTGGCTCCCCCGCTGTCGAACATTTTGAAAACCGTGTTTTGATAAGATCTGACAGACTTCCTTACCTGAGAGGATTCGAAACTTAACCAACGGCCACCTCTAAACGAGTGATGAAAACCTCATCATGCAATCGTTCGCCGATCTCTTGTTGAGAGGCTGTCTCAAAGAACAATTCGATGGCCTCCTTAAGGTTCGTTCGGGCACCTTCGACAGTTTCTCCCTGGCTTGCTATATCAAGTTCCGGACAGAGAGCAACGTACATATTGTCCTCTCTCTCAATGACAGCCGTAAATTGATGTTTCGTCTGCATCTTTTAGACTCCTTCCTTGATTGATACACCAATATTATACCAAATTCTATGCTTGAAAACAATCCGATAAGATGTAACAGAAGTGCCGTTCAACCAATCTTAACCGTCACCATCTTTTCGTCTCACTTCATCAAGTGTTCGTCCGTGAGCGTATTTCCACTCTGTCCAACCATTCGCATTCCTAGCAAGGACTGCAACCGCCGCTGCGCTCGGTGAGGTGAAAATGTGGTTCTTTGCAAAACGATAAACCTTCCCTTGCTCTACAAGACTGCCAGACTGAATAAGAGCCTCTCTAATATGCGACACCCAAGTTCCTTTTGCTGACTTGGCCTCCTCCAAATTGGCAGTTGATCCCTCAAAAACAACGAATCCATCTTCGGTATATTCACCTGTCGCCTCAGCATCTTTTCCTGTACAATAGAGGAGGTCCTTTTTCTCCGGCCTCTGAATCTCGTCGAAAAGCGGGTAACCTAAAGTTGATACAAGAATACGAAGGGTTTCGAAGTTGTCCTTGAGATCAGCTTGCATTGATTCAGAAATATGAGGACATGTGGGTACAGTCGGATTATCTAAACGGAAGCGCCCAGCTTTATTGATCTCCTAATGTGTATACCATTCAAGGTACTTAACATGAGTCTTGGTAAAATGCTGAGTTCGAGAAATACAGACCAAAGCGACTTGCCAAAAGTCCTTTGTCTTGTTGTGCTGTCGTAAACGGATTAAGCTGTCTTCCGCTTCACCAGCATAAACCAGTGGAAGACTTTCTTCATCTGCTGTGCCGATCAAGAAATACACTCCAACATTTGACAGTTCAGAGCGTTGAGCAGCAACTTCTAGATGAGCACGAGGTGCAAGTACAACTTGAACTGTTCGGCTGGTTATTTCTGCGATCTTCACTCCTCTGGGATTGCCGCCAGGAAGGGATATCGGCTGTTTTACTGATTTGCTTTTTCCAAATCAAGTAACCATTTCTTTCTCCACAGTCCGCCACCGTAACCTGTCAGATGTCCATCATTTCCAATTACTCTATGGCAAGGAATGATGATTGCAATTCTGTTCATTCCGTTCGCGGTTGCAACTGCACGAACTGCTTTGGATTTCTTTAATGCAATTGATTGTTGTTTGTATGAACGTGTTGAACCATAAGGAATTCTTTGTAATTCCGTCCAAACGGATTGTTGAAATTCTGTTCCCGGAGTAAACAATGAAACGGTAAATTCTTTTCGCTTTCCCTCAAAATATTCGGTGAGTTGTTGGTGAAGTAAATCAAAATGTTTGTTCGTACCTTGAATGATAGAAGCATTTAAAAGTTTAGTCAATGCCTTTAACTCTGTTTCCAACATTCGTCTGTCGGTGTATTCTAAAAGACAAATACCTTGCTCAACTGCACAAGCAAACATAGTTCCTAATGGAGTTTCAAGTCGTGTGATGTTTATTATCTGCTTGTCTTTACTATTGGTAGGTGATACACCAAAAATAGATTTGAATGAGTCATTAAAACCACTTAACGATTCGTAACCCGTCTCAAATGCCACTGAAGTAACTGTTTCACCGTTTTGTATTTTCTTAAAAGCTGAATTGATACGAAACATTCGTTGATAAGAATGAAATGTTATGCCGTGATTTTTTAAAAACCATCTGCGTAATTTGTTCGGCTCAATTCCTTTTGAACGCAAATCACAATCTTTTAATTTGGCTGAAGGATTGCTACTGATTTCTTTCAGAATATCTTTGATGTAGTTAGGAGTTTCGCCTAACTTTTCTAACGGACAACAAACCTTGCAGGGTCTGTAACCGTGGAGTATAGCTTCTTTGGTAGTTTTGAAAAATTCTACATTTTCTTTATTAGGTTTTCTTGTCGTGCAAGTTGGTCGGCAAAATATACCTGTTGTCTTAACTGCTGCAATAAATGTTCCTTCGAAAGAAACATCCTTGTCAACAAGTGCTTTATACATTATTGTATCTGTTAGCATAGTATATTTTTACAAAGCTAATCAAATTAAAAATATTTTGCAACCGAAAAATTGACAACTATTTCATCAGTTCGGATGTTGCACTATCGTCATAGGGCTGCCGATAACGTTCAAGCAACCGCTGAATGAGCACAATAATATCATATTAACAAAGCGAGTGTCGTGGTTGCGATTGTTAGGCGAAGCAATTTATATAGATGTTGCCTTTTCATATTCTACCAATAAGGTCCTCATTAATTCTTTAACAGAGATGATTTTATCTACTCTAAACGCGTTAGAGCCTGCAAATGCAAACCCATCTTCAAGTTTTCCTTTTTTGGCATTGGTTAGTGCGAGAGCGATACAGTATGGTACTTTTCTGAAGTCACAAGTTTTCAAACACTTCCACGGACATTTAAAGGGTTTTATCATACCTGTGGATATATCATTTATAAATTTGTTTCGTATTGCTCTTCCAGGTAATCCAACGGGACTATCTATTATGACAAGATCCTCCTCTTTACATTTTACATATGCCTTTTTGAATTCTATGGAGGCATCACACTCATGAGTCGCAACAAATCTGGTTGCCATCTGCACTCCTTGTGCCCCTAATTGAATAAATTTATTAATATCCGCTCCAGTGTATATACCGCCGGCAGCAACTACTGGGATACTTTTATTAAATTGTTGCTCAAAAGTTTTTATTGCTGAAATAACCTCGGGGAGTATTTTTTCTAATCTATAATCAGGGTCATTTATTTGCTCTTTTTTGAAACCGAGATGTCCTCCAGCTAAAGGACCCTCAACAACTACAGCATCCGGCACATGATTATAATTTCTTGCCCAATATTGAAATATAATTTTAGCAGCCCTTGCAGAAGATACAATAGGTACAATCTTTGTAGAGATCTTTCTTAATCTATCTGATGGCAATGTTTCTGGATATTTTAATGCAAGTCCTGCTCCAAGTAAAACTAAATCTACTCCTTCATTTACAGCAATCTGCACAAGTTCATAATAATCTGAAAGAGCCAGCATTAGGTTGACTCCAATAATCCCGTCTGTCATTTCCCTTGCCTTTCTTATTTCTTTTCTCAGGGCTCTCTTGTTCGCTTCTCTAAAATTTGTGCTAAAATCAGGTTCAAGCATACCAATACCAGCAGTAGCAATCACACCAATACCACCCTCATTTGCTACAGCCGAGGCTAATCCCGATAAAGAAACTCCAACCCCCATTCCTCCCTGAATAATTGGTATTTTAGCCTCAAGCTCACATATTTTTAATCTTGGCATTTTCATGGAATTCAAAAATTATCTAATCCTTTAAATTGTTTCGCCTAACGGTCGAGGCTATGTGCCGTAAGGGATTACGGGTTTCGTCCTTGTCCCACGACACGAAAATTTGAGCGGGGTAGTATGATAAAATTACCAATGAAATCCTTATGTCATATAGCCCTTGTTAGGCATCGTTTATGTTGTTTTTTCTTGCAAGAATCCAATACAATAAGTAGAAGAGACCTACTAAGAATGTTGGAATAGCAAATATTAAAGGCCCCCAATTATCGCTGATAACGACATAAAAAGTGCTAACAATAATGATTATTATTGAACCCCACAGAGGCTTCCACCATATTACTGCATACCCAATAATGTATGTAAAAAAGAAAGCTTTTGGGTCACTCTAAGTAGCAAATGCCTTTGGAATATCCATTAAATAAGTAAAGCCTTCTTCAATAATTATCCCGATGATTTTAGGAGCAACTGCCAATAGCAACAAGGAGGTTATAGTTACTCCAAAAATCATTGACCAATACTTAAGAAACATTTTTATTTTCATGTTATGATATTTTAATAATGACGCCTAACGTCCAGCAAAATAACGCAACAGTTTTGTGAACATATAATTCTCATTTTAGTGAGCAAAACTGTTGAGCTACTGAGGCAGACGTTGAATTTAATTTGATATAATCTGTGTGTTATTTTTACGGTTGTTATGCGTTCGTGCATTATGCATACAAGTGGATCATCTACCTTTCTGCGTCTCTCTAATCTGATATTCCTGTATCAATGGTGGGTTTTCTGGTGTCAGTGTAAAACTTATTTCTATATCACCATTTTCTCCTTCCATAATAAATAAACCTCGCAAATTGTTTTCCGGAATAAGTTCTTTAATATGAATGATTTTACCGACTTTGCTAAATATAAGGACCGCTTCTTTACTCAAAGAATCTGGAAAATAATCCAGTAAGAAATTTTCAGCAAAAATGTGAGTGGCTTCTGGATTTCTCCACTTAGGCAATAACTGGATCAGTTCATTTTTTCTTTGATTTAGAATAGCAGATGCAGATAACTTCTTTGGTTGTAGCTTTGCTAGAGCGATGAGTGTATCTAACACTTGCAGATTAATATCCCAAGTTGGAGCATAGGTAAGATTGCTAAAAGATATAATGCCTATGCCATAATCTGGAATGATTTTCCAATTACTGCCAAAGCCCGGCAAACCACCGCTATGCCCAATCCAAATTCTGTTTTCACAATCTTTGGTCCAGCTCAACCCATAAGCATAAGCAGAAACTCTTGGGCATGCCCGTCCATCCGGATATTTGAATTGCAGATTAAAATCACTGATGTTCCAGGGGAACTGCATTTCACGAAGCGAGCTTCTTTTTACTGGGCCTTTTTCTTCATCATTCCTTGGTGGCCAGGCTGAAAGCTGAAAAGACACATACTTGCTATAATCTTCTATGGAAGTAATCATGCCACCCATCGCACCATATGCACCATCGTGTAGCAAGGGTTGTTCAACCCATTGTTCATTAAACCAGATGTACCCATGTGCCAGTTCTATTGGAGGTACTTTGTTGTACTCCCAATAGGAATGTGACATGCCTAAGGGATCTAAGATATTTTTTGTGATATACGATTGATATGATTGGCCTGTTACTTTTTTAATAATATATCCTAACATTGCAAAGCCCAGATTACTGTATTCAAATTTTAGTCCGGCATCATTTGAAAAGGAAATTCCTTTTTTGATCAATTTAATGAACTCTTCATCGGATTTGGCTAATTGGCGGTCGCCCCATGGATTGTCTTCCGGGAAACCTGCGGCATGTGTAAGTAAATGACGTATCGTGATTGATGGAGCATCTGTTGTTAAATAATTTTGCCCCTTCATTTCCGGAATGTATAAATAAACAGGATCATCTAATTTAAGTCTTCCTTCGTCCCTGAGTTTTAAAATCGCCATAGCAGTAAAACTCTTTGTCATGGAGGCAATACGAAAGGCGGATTTGCCATCTGCCAAAAATTTTTCAGAGATGTTTGAATATCCCATCTTGCCTATATGAATCAATTCTCCGTCTACTATCATCCCATATACTAAACTCGGTAAATGATTTTGCTCCGCAAAGTTCTTGAATAACTCATCAATCGTAGGAATTGCTGCTTCTATTTTTTTTAGTCGTTCAGTATTTGTTTGAGCCAATAATTCATGGCTAATACAAAAATTAATAAGAAATGCTATAAGTAGAAATTGGAGTTTTATCTTTTTCATAGATTTTTAGCATAAGGTTTTATATTGTACAATGCATGACACATAACGTTTTCGGGTATGATTCGTTGCCTGGTTCAGAGCGATTACTTGTCCGGGTACACAATAGGATACAAAATGAACTGACTTTCTAAAGAGCACTTTGCCGGCAATGAATTATACCCAGTGTTATGGGCTGGTTTTCTTGTTGTTTGCTATTACTTAATAATAATGTTTCTTGTCTTCAATGTTCTTTTGCACTTTTAATTTGATAGAAATAAATTTTTTTAGCTTGTTTGCTTAAATCAATGTCTGTTTTTTTGAATTTATTCATTCTTTACAATTGCATTTCTACTAATTGCCCAAAGCACAATAAATAATATTGCAGTAGCAGGATAAAGAAGAAGCAAGGAGAAATGCAGCGTAACCGGATTTATTATGGCTAACACAACAAAAGCAGCCAATGCAATAATTCCTCCCGTTAATTCCCATTTCCATGCAAGTCCAAGTCCTATCATACCTATACCCATCAGCGATAGTTGAAAAATGCTGTCAGCGTTCATAGGTTTTGCATTAAATGATTCATTTTGGAAAAAAGTTTCACCAATAAACATAAATAAGAAAAATAAAATGAAGATACCGCTTAGTGCCCGCAATGTCCATCGAAAGATTTTGATTGATGTAGTTTTCATTTTTTAATTATTAGAATTTGTGAATGAATAATTCTTTTGTCTAAATGTTAATTATCAAAAACTGTCAAAGTAAAACTTTGGTTGCTCTCATGTCTGTCCGCTATGTCTGTTAAACTTGCCCATAACTCGTGTAATAACGTATTATTGCGTTTTATTCTTATATATGCTCCATTTATATATTTCATTATCAACTTTAAAAGCCAGTATCAATCCGTCATATTTACTTCATCATCGGTATCTTCACCCCAAACTTCTTTGCATTCTCAATCGCCCTTTCGTATCCCGCATCACTGTGGCGCACAATACCCATGCCGGGATCGTAGGTGAGTACCCGGTTGAGACGCTTTTCAGCTTCTTTCGTGCCGTCGGCAACCACTACCATGCCGGCATGAATCGACAATCCGATACCGACGCCGCCCCCGTGATGGACACTCACCCAGCTCGCTCCCCCGACGGCATTTAAAAGGGCGTTGAGTATGGGCCAGTCAGCTATCGCATCGCTTCCGTCTTTCATCTTTTCGGTTTCCCGATTTGGCGATGCTACAGATCCGCAATCGAGATGATCCCTTCCGATAACTATAGGCGCTTCAACTTCCCCGCGAGCTACGAGGTTGTTGAAAATAATTCCCATTTTTGCACGTTCACCATATCCAAGCCAGCAAATACGTGCAGGTAAACCCTGGAATTTCACTTGCTTCTGCGCTTTCTCTATCCACCGGCAGAGCGGCTTGTTCTCCGGGAATGTTTCAATAATAGCACGGTCAGTTCGGTAAATGTCCTCCGGATTACCGGAGAGTGCAGCCCACCTGAATGGTCCTTTACCATCACAGAAAAGGGGTCGAATGAATTCGGGAACAAAACCGGGGATGTCGAATGCATCGGATAGGCCGTTGGCACTTGCCTCACCACGGATGTTGTTGCCATAGTCGAATGTAACGGCGCCACGCCGCTGCAGTTCAAGCATCGTGCTGACGTGCTGAACGATTGATGCGCGTGCCATAGCAATATACTTTTCGGGATGTGACTTCCGGAGATCGAGCGCTTCCTCATAAGCTATCTGGTGAGGTACATAACCATTAAGCGTATCGTGCGCCGACGTCTGGTCGGTAAGAATATCGGGGATGATGCCGCGCTGTGCTATTGCAGGAAGTACCTCAGCCGCATTACCGAGCAGAGCAACCGAGATGGCTTCTTTTTTTGATCGGGCATCCATAATCCAGTGGAGCGCTTCATCAAGCCGTGTTGTCATCCTGTCGACATACTTTGTCTTTAATCGCCGTTCAATCCGTGAGCGGTCAACTTCAACGGCAAGACATGCGGCCCCGTTCATAGTTGCCGCAAGCGGCTGTGCACCGCCCATGCCGCCCAGACCTGCCGTGAGCAGGAATTTTCCGGCTAACGACCCGCCGAAATATTTATTGGCGCACGCAGCAAAAGTTTCATAAGTTCCCTGCAGAATTCCCTGTGTGCCGATGTATATCCAGCTACCGGCTGTCATCTGTCCGTACATCGTTAATCCCAGCGCTTCGAGCCTGCGGAATTCATCCCAAGTTCCCCACTTCGGCACAAGCATAGAGTTGGAGATGAGTACCCGCGGGGCATCCGGATGTGATTTGAAAATACCAACCGGTTTTCCCGACTGTACAAGAAGTGTTTCATCATTTTCCAGATTCTTTAAGCTCTTAATGATCGCTTCGTAGCAATCCCAGTTGCGCGCCGCCTTGCCAGTTCCTCCGTAGACGATGAGTTCCTCGGGCTTTTCGCCTACATCGGCGTCGAGGTTATTCATAAGCATCCGCATGGCAGCTTCCTGGAGCCATCCTTTGCAAGTGATTTGCTTCCCATGCGGCGCTTTAATGGATTTGTGATCGACGGTTGTTGGCATACTAATTCTTAATCAATTATCGGTGAATGAAATGTGTTGCGCCTAATTTAGTTAAATTGCAGATATTGAACAACATATCAGCTAGCAAATATAATAAGCATAGTGGAGGTCTTTCCTCATATTATTTTTTTTACCGTTCTTCGGCGCCCATTGTTACGTTTCGAATACTGGGAAGGAGCAGTACACTGTTGAAGAAGACTCTGTTTAGGTTGTCCCAGAACATCCGGAAGTTTGGATCATCGGCGAAGAGAACGATATTACCCGCGCCGAGCTGTTCGTGAATGATCGATGGCGTTTCTCCGAGAAGTTTTTCATTTTCTTTCGAGAGGTAACCGCTTAAGCGCGGCGACTTAGTATATATTCCCACATTAAAGCCCTTCGGGCTCAACTCGTACATAGTATTCGATGTCTTTAGGACCGTGATTATAGAATCGTAACCGAATCCGAGCGGGTGCGAGTTGTCAAGTTTCACTTTCAGCATTGTCCCCGGAATGTACTCCAGTCGGTTCTTCCGCACACGTTCTTCGACGGTCATCAATTTTTCGAGTTCCTCCTCCGAAGGTTTCTCATCTTTCTTGCCGTCCTTCTTTTCTTCCGGTTTCTGATCTTTCTTTTCGTCGCTTTTTTTCTTTTCCTTTATTTTCACGGTGGCGATTTTCCCAACGGAGGCGGAAGCAAACGCGGCACCGCCTTCTATACCGATAAATGTTCCTCCCCCGGCAATCCAAGTTTTAATTTTCTGCACAACGTTTGAATCAAGCTGACTTTTATAGCTATGTCCGCCGCTCCAGTCATCAGGGAATATGATGGCTGTGTAATCATGTAGATCCATCCATCCCAACCGATCTACTTTAACCGGTATAAAATCAACTCCGTAAAGGTTATCGAACATGGACCAGATTGCGCCATATGATTCTGACGAGACAGGTGAATCCGTTGCAACGATTATTTTTGGTTTTTTTAATCTCACAGCACGATCTGATCCGAGATCCATACCGTGATCAGTGTATCCGCTCTTCGCAGAGTAGATGGTAAGCGAATATGTCTGTGCAAGGTCATCGATTTTTTCATGAATATTTGAAGGATTACCTCCTATGGGAATGATAATACTGCCCCTGTTGAATTTTTCACCGTTCATGGTGAAATCTTTCATCGCGGAGTGAACCTTGTAATTGTTCTGCAGCAGCCAAACAAGTCCACGGATTGCATTATTTGAGTTCCACCGTAAAACATAAGCATATACCGCTTTTCCGCCTATTACGGTACCCTTAGGTCCCTCAGCGTTCAATACTTTCGTCGTGGAAACTGTGACTGGTTTATCGGTCCAGTATGTTTCAACCCCAAACGCTACAGGCAGTGCCCATGTCGATATATCGTAGAAGAATGTATCCGCAAACACAGGTTCCTCTTCCATAAGGGAGGTGATGAGCCGCTTTGCCGGCTGTTCAAGTGAAATGATGTAACTTCCCGATGGAAATTTTTTTGTGATATTCCCCTTTGTAAAATACGTTGATAATCCGCCAAGAGTGGTTTCTTCTTTCGTCTTCATAACTTCTACACCCTGCCGCATGAGAAGGTCGATCATTTTCGCGGCTTGAGCGGGGTCCTTCGATGGATTCACAATGTAAGCTTTGAGCGGTCCGGTCCGCCCCTCGTTGATTGCGTCTTTGAAGAACTGGTAAAAATCGTGAAGGCGTTTCTCCCGGTTTTCGGCGGTCGCACGGAGTGTGGCTAAGGATGTTGTGGAGTGATGCTCCATCCGGTCTTTCAGCGTAAGAATACTCTCATCGGATCGCTTCACCCTGACTCCCACCCCGCCGGCTTGTTCGTAGGTCATTCCTATTGCGCCGTTGAGTGAAGGCCAGGAATCGCCAAAGCCGGGATAGAAAAGATCGAACACTTCGCCGCTCCAGTAACTCCAGCCCTTCGCATCAAATGCAGTTGCGTTTGCTCGTCCGTAAATTTCTCCCCATTCGACGGTATTCTTCGGAATGTTTTTATTTACCGGCTTAAACGACGGGAAGAAGAAATATGAACTGTTATAACCCATCTCATGGAAATCAGCATGTACCTGCGGTTTCCATTCCTGATATACTTTTATACGCTCCTGAGTTTCGATCTGTGTTAGCCATGCCCAGTCACGATTCAGGTCGAAGTAATAATGGTTGGAACGACCGCCGGGCCAGTCTTCGCTGTGTTCTGCTGCAGCACGGTCTTCGACCGGTTTTTTCCCTGTATGGGTCGTCTGGAAATTAACGTAACGTTCATGACCGTCCGGATTGAGAAGGGGGTCGATCACGATGATCAGATTTTTAAGCAGTGTCATGACTTCCTCGTCCGTTCGGGCTGCAAGCTGGTAGAGAACGTCAAGTCCGGCTTCAGCAGCAGACGCTTCGTTTCCATGAACGCCATACGACAACCAGGCGACAGCCGGATTTGATTTTATGATTTTATCGGCTTCCTGATCATTGACAGATCGCGGATCAGATAGTTTCTGAATGTTCGCCTTGATCTCCTCGAGGCGGTTCAGGTTCTCGGGTGAGCTGACTACGACAAGATAAAGAGTTCTCCCTTCGTATGTCTCACCGTACGGGACTACGCGGATGCGGTCCTTTGCTGCCGTTTGGAGAACGGAAATATATTTTTCAATAAGTGAGTGCGGTGTAAACTTTTCTCCGAGTTCATAGCCGAGCACTTGTTTCGGCGGCGGGACCTGAGTGTTTAGTACGGGTTGCGCATTCAAGGTGAGGCAAAAAATGAATAGTATTAAAAATGTTTTCATAATTGATCCTTTTTGGATTTGTATGCGATTGCAGAAATTTCAATATTCGCGTCTCTTGGGAGTGCCGCTACCTGTACCGTTACCCGTGCCGGATAATTCCCATCCTGGAAGTATCCCCCGTATATGGTGTTCATTTTTGAGTAATCAGCCATATTCTTTAAATAAACAGTTGTGGATACAACATCTGATGAATCAAATCCTCCTTTTCTTAGGACCGTCATGAGATTATCAAGCACCCTGCGTGTCTCCGTTTCTATGTCCCCGCTTTCCAGTTGGCCTGTCTCCTGGTTCAGTGCGATCTGGCCTGATGCGAAGAGAAAGTTGCCGACTCTCTGGGCAGGACTATACGGACCGATAACATTCACGTCGGTGATGACCGATCGCTGCATCAATTGAGAAAATTCTTCTTTGACGATATCGCGGATCCGTTGATCGTTTGCCTGACATCCCGATAGAAGCATGATCCCATATGCGATAATCAGAGTCCGAAATAATCGGAGTTTATTCATTGTTTGTTCTCCTCATTATATACTTGATAGAATGCTATATGACAGATATTAGCTCAGCTTAGCTTGTATCCGATTTTTCTTAGAAATTCTTTTCTATGCTGGATATCGGTATCCGTTTCAATCCCCTTCGACTTCATACCGTCTATGACACCCATGATTCCGCGGCCCTGTTGCGATTCGGCAACAATAACCTCGGTAGGATTTGAGGTTGCACAAAAGACGGTACAGACTTCTGACACATTTTTAACGCCATTGAGTATATTGATCGGAAAACCGCCTTCAATGAAAATGATGAACGAATGACCGCATGCGAGACTCAGAGCGTTCTTTTGTGCAAGCTCAATAAGTTTCTGGTCGTTCCCGATGAATCGAATCAGTGCGGGTCCCGATGATTCGCAGAAGGCGATACCGAATTTCATTGCGGGATTTGTCGAGACGATGACTTCATACAGGTCTTCGACCGTTTTAATAAAATGCGACTGGCCCAGGATGAAATTCATATCCGGCGGTTTCTCTATGGTAACGAGCATGAGTTCCATGGTTTTCCCCTTTCACATCTCAAAGATTCGGATGAAATATACGCTGTAGCTTGTTCAGTGTATTTCTGTAGTGCGTGCCGCGCCAGTAAATATTATTACATTGAGGACATTTGTAAAAGTCGTCGGTTCCCTCAAACGTGCGTTGCGGTATTTTCCCCTGAAGCAGATCCTTGGAAATCCGAATTACTTCTGTGTTGCATTTCAGGCATCGGGTGAAAAGCGCGCCGCTGATGTCCAAGTTGCAGCGGTCGACGATGAATCGCACTTGGTCTTCAAATTTTTCGTGAGGGATGAAAATCACATCCCGAAACGTTGCCTTTACAGGCAATTGAGTTCTTCTTGTCAGAAATATTGAATCCCGTTTCTCTGCGGCTTCGGCCAGTTGCACAAGCGTCATCGTCGGATTATGTATCGTGTCGTATCCAAGTATGCGAAGCCAGCGGGAGAGTTTTCCCAGCATTGTATCTGCAACGAAGGTCATGGCATCACTACACCCAAATTTCTCATTTTTAATTCCCAAAATCAACTGAAACATTGATTTTTTAATGCAAAATGCTAAATTTTCAGTTACAGATGACACTCTATTAAAATATTCTTGCCTTCTGCTCGATAATTAATTATCTTTGGGAGTAAGTAACAGTACACCGTTTTTGTCCCGTTAATTGCATGTTTTCTTTAATGGGATGGCGTAGCCAAGCTTTTACGATGTCACTGCAGATGTATTCCCCGTGTTGGTTCACCTTCCATAGACCATGCCACGAGGTTCATCATCGCAGAACAAGCGTCACTGTTTGATGATAGTGGGTAAGTGTTTGTGCAGGCGGTATGCACATCCACAGTGGGGTTCAAGCGTTAAAAGCCAAAAAGGTCTGGCAAAGCTGGATGTAAGATGTTTCAGCCGACAGAGCCTCGGGTACATTTAAGTAACACATTATTGAAAGGAAGCTCCATGGAAGAGGGTACCGTGAAGTGGTTTAGCGGACCAAAAGGGTACGGTTTCATCTCTCGTCAGAATGGGGAAGATGTCTTTGTACACTTCAAGGCAATTACCAGCGAAGGGTACAAAATCCTGAATAAGGGTGACAAAGTCCAGTTTGACGTTGAGCAGGGACCAAAGGGGTTACAGGCGGCGAACGTAAAGAAGATCTAGATAGTAACTCCTCTTCGCATTAGATCCCGGCGGACAATCTGATGTTCACCGGGATTTTTTTATTTGTCTTATCGTATCCGGGAGATTATGCTGTGCCGGAAATGAGGGGAGAGGATTTTGTATCTGCAGTTTTTACATCATGCTTACCGGATCAACGTCGATCGTCAATTTCACATTTCTCCCTTTGTCTAAGGATGAAGCCCGATAGGCTGAGACCGCCTCGTTCAACGCGGTACGGACCAGCTTACCCGCGGGATCTCCGGACTTCACACTTTTGATGACTATGTGATAACGAAAGAATCCCTTAATTCTTGCTATCGCCGCAGGTGCAGGTCCGAGAATAATGAGAGTTGCATTCCGTTTCTTTAGAAGTTTGGCAAATTCCTGTGCATGCAGTGCTACTTCATTCTCGCGTTTTCCCTTAAATTCAATAAGGATGAGCCGGGAAAACGGGGGATAATTAAGTTCCTGTCTGTTTACAATCTCTTCTTCATAGAAACCTTTATAATCATGAGAAAGAACATGCTGCAGACTAGGATGGGTGGGTTGTAGTGTTTGGATGACAACCTCACCTGCGAGTGTGCTTCGACCGGCTCGTCCTGAAACCTGTGTCAGCAACTGGAAAGTCCGTTCCCCGGATCGGAAATCGGGGAGGAGCATCTGTGTATCAGCCGATATCACACCAACCAGAGTGACACGCGGGAAATCGAGGCCTTTTGCAACCATCTGAGTTCCGAGTAGAATGTCTGCTTCACCCTGGGAAAATTTCCTGAGGATGACGTCGTGAACACCACGACCGGCAGTCGTGTCGAGGTCCATCCGTAGAATTCTCGCTGAAGGAAAAAGCTTTTTAATCTCTCCTTCCACACGCTGAGTGCCTACGCCGATGTATTTAAAACTGGTAGATTGGCACTGCGGGCAGAAGATGGGCGCCTGCCTTACAGAACCGCAGTAGTGGCACTGCAGGTGATCCTTCGCAGAATGGTAGGTGAGAGAAATACTGCAGTTATCGCACTGTTCCAGATAGCCGCACTGCGGACACTGCAGGAAAGGGGAAAAACCACGGCGGTTCTGCAACAGGATAATCCCCTCCCGCTTGCGGAGGCGATCTTCAATTTTTTCCCTTAGGGTGTCGGATATTGCGCTGAACTCATACGCAGGTACCTTCAGACGCGCAAGTTCTGCGTCCTTTTTGTATTCTTCCCTGCGTTTCTGACGGTACAGGTCGAATTTTCCCGCACGTTCCGTCGTCATGTCGACTATCTGCACAGCAGGGAGTTGAGCCGTATCGACTCGTACAGGAAGCTCGAGCAGTGTATATTTCCCGGATTTGGTATTATAATACGACTCGAGTGACGGTGTTGCTGAGCCGAGAATTATGCATGCATTTTCATGAACAGCACGCATGATCGCAACATCGCGCGCGTGGTAACGTGGTGATTGGTCGTACTGTTTGTATGACGTTTCGTGTTCCTCATCGACCACAATGAGGCCAACGTTCTTCAACGGTGCGAAGACGGCAGATCTGGGACCGATGATAACAGAACTCTTTTTCTCCCGTACCTGGTGCCATGCGTCATACCTTTCGCGTTGTGTCATTCGTGAGTGGAAAACATTCACGCTCTCACCCAGGTGATACCGGAATCTGCGTACGATTTGCGGGGTAAGGGATATTTCCGGTACGAGCACAATGGCTGTTTTCCCGAGCGCCAGGACTTTTCTGATCGCTTCGATGTATACCTGAGTTTTACCGCTTCCGGTGACTCCATGGAGAAGAAAAGCATGAAACGCCCCCCCGCTGAGTTTTGTCTCGATCATTCGCAGAGACTGCTGCTGATGTACATTCAGTGTTATCGATGTTGTCCCGAGGGCTGCCTCATAGAGATCATACACCTGCGGCCGGATAACTGCCCGTTTCTCTAATGTGATGATGTCCTTTTCGACCAGCGAACGTACAGTAGAGAGCGAACTGCCTGAATTTTTTAAAAGATCAGTCAGCGAGATACTTTTACATTCCCCCCCCCACTTGATAAGATAGTGGATGAGAGAAAGCTGTCTTGCGTTGCGGCTCGACGTACGAGCGGTTAGCTCCTTGCACCACATGTGAAGACGTTCGACCGTCTCCTCCTGGAACACCACTACCTTTTCTTCTTTTTCTTTGACACGGTGTGAAATGGACGAGTCCTTCACTTCCACGATTCCCAATTCAACGAGTTTGTTGAGCATAGCATAAATATTCTTGAGTTCGAGTCTGCGCGTAAGTTGCCGGAAGGTCATTGTTTTTACCTTCGACAGCTCAGTGACGACAGCATTCTGTTTTGCCGTCAGTGGATGCTGGATGTTGTGTGTTATGAGGGATATTTTTTTACCGCCGACGGTTGGTGTATCCGTCACATACATTGTTTTTAGGATATCGCCCAGGGGAGCGGAATAGTACTTTGACATCCACTCTGCGACTTTAATAAGGGGATCGTGAATCATCGGTGTCAGATCGACGAGGTCGCTGATGGATTTCAGGTTTTCCACAGAGGTTGCACTTTTTGTCCCCACCACGAAGCCGACCGCCCTGCGCTTGCCGAAGGGCACAATAACCCGCATCCCCGTCTTAAGAATTTCACGTAGGGCGGTAGGTACGATATACGTGAAAACCTTATCCGTTGTGGAGGGAATTGCAATATCTGCGTAAAGTGGTTCCATTTGTCTATTATTCATCCGGTTCAGGTTGTGTTAAAAATTTCGTGAAAAATGGATGCAGATGCAAATAGTAAATCAC
>CAYGXH010000003.1:0-30973 GCA_964353675.1 uncultured Chlorobiaceae bacterium | reverse complement strand
AGCCTACCTTCTCTTGAAGGATGTCGGTAATTGGATGCAAGTTAATAGTGAAGCAATCTACAACAGCAGGCCAATTGCACCATACAAAGAGGGAAAAACCTGCATTACGTCAGGCAAGGATGGCGCATGGTATGTAATATACCTCGCCGATGAAATCGAAAAAGAGGTCCCATCAAAGATCTGGCTCTCCGCATTGCAACCTAAGGATGGGGCAAAGATGAAAATGCTCGGATCGGATGGTGATTTGAAGTGGGAGAAAGTCGGAACTGGATTCACGATCGAAATTCCGGAATCATTGCAAAAGAAACCGCCGTGTGAGTATGCATGGACTTTTAAAATAACCGGCGGTAAGTAAAGAATATTATTCAACACATACAGAGCGAGTTTATGAGTAAAAAATATTTTGTGACACTCACTGCAATACTTTTCATTCTTTTACTGAATGCTTCATTCGGTTCGGGAGCAGACATCCCGATTATCCCAAAACCAGTTAAAGCTGAAAGGAGAACAGGATCGTTTACCCTTTCATCTGCCACGAAAATTATTGTTACCGGAGAATCAGACGCACAAACCGATATCGCTCAGTATGTCTCAGACCGATTGAAGGAACAAACCGGGATTTCACTTGCGGTGAAGCGCGTAAAAAAGGCATCACAATACAAGAACGCGGTAATTTTGCAGCTCAGCAATGCCGATTCGGCTCTCGCACCGGAAGGTTACCGTCTTACAGTTACTCCTGTTCGTATCCGGATAGAGGCGCCCCGGGAAGCCGGTCTGTTTTACGGTGTTCAATCACTCCTACAGCTGTGCCTGCCGGTCGGGAAAGCTCGCAAACTGAATATTCCCGCCGTGGATATAGAAGATAAACCCAGGTTCGTATGGCGCGGACTGCATCTTGATGTGAGTCGGCATTTTTTCTCAAAGGAATTCATCAAGAAATACATCGATATCATCGCGCTTCATAAGATGAACACTTTTCACTGGCATCTTACGGATGATCAGGGGTGGCGTGTTGAGATCAAACGTTATCCAAAACTGACTGAGATCGGGGCGTGGCGAGTTGATAGGGAAGATCGCGGCTGGAACGATCGACAACCTCAAATGGTTGGAGAGAAAGCAACTTATGGAGGATTTTATACTCAGACTGATATAAAAGAAATTGTAGAATACGCCAATAGCAGATATGTAACCATAGTCCCTGAGATCGAAATGCCTGCCCATTCTGGAGCCGCGCTTGCAGCATATCCGGAATACTCATGCACAGGTGGACCGTTTACCGTACCTCCCGGTGGAGTATGGCCCATCGTAAATATTTACTGTGCCGGAAATGACAGCACATTCACATTTCTTGAAAATATACTCGATGAAGTAATAGAATTATTTCCCGGCAAGTTTATCCACATAGGCGGCGATGAAGCCGATAAAACGGAATGGAAGAAATGTCCGAAATGTCAAAGTAGAATGAAGGAAAATGATTTAAAGGACGAAGGAGAACTTCAAAGTTACTTTATAAAAAGGATGGCTGCATTTTTACAATCGAAGGGCAAACGACTTATAGGCTGGGATGAAATTTTGGAGGGAGGGCTTGCTTCAGACGCGACCGTCATGTCATGGCGCGGTATGGATGGAGGGATTGCCGCGGCGCGTCAGGGGCACGATGTCGTAATGACTCCCGGCTCGCACTGTTACTTCGATTATTATCAGGGCCCTCGCGAGATTGAGCCGATGGCTATCGGCGGTTATACGCCGTTGAGTAAAGTATATTCGTTTGAACCAATAACAACCGATCTAACGACTGAGGAAGCAAAACATGTTCTGGGCGCGCAGGCGAATGTATGGTCGGAGTTTATCCCAACGCCTGAACATGCCGAGTACCTGGTTCTGCCACGTCTAGCCGCACTTTCTGAAGTGGTCTGGTCGCCTGCGTCGCTTCGTGATTGGAAAAATTTTGTTCCGCGAATGGAAAACCTCATGAAATCTTACGGTAAGTACAATTACGCAAAAAGTGCTTACTTGGTTTCTGTGACGACAGTTATGGACTCAATAAAACGGCAGGCTTCTGTCTCCCTTGCAACCGAGATGGGTACACCAGTGATAAGATATACTCTCGACGGATCTGAACCAAATAACAAATCCCGCCTGTACAAAAAACCATTTATAATTAACGCAACGGGCGCTATAAAAGCTCTGGCGTTTATTGCCAACAAACCTATCGTACCTTCTACAGAACAACGGATATTAATTCATAAGGCTTTCTTTAAACCGGTTACCTTGACTTACCCATACCGTAAATACACGGGTGGGGGTAACTTTGCACTCACGAACGGTATCCGTGGCGGGAAATCATATGACGACGGCAACTGGCAGGGTTTTGAATTTGACGACCTCAATGCTGTTGTCGATTTAGGAGAGGTCCAGAAAATTTCAAAAATTTCCGCGGGCTTTCTACAAAACACAAATTCCTGGATTTTCCTGCCGAGTGTGATCGAATATTCAGTCTCGAATGATAGTACCAGTTATAAAACGGTAGGGAAATATGAAATTCCCATTGCAAGCGAGAACAGGGAGGTGAGTATCAATGAAATTACACTCAATCTTAGTGAGACACATGCCCGATATATCCGTGTTTATGCGAAAAATGTCGGTGTCTGTCCCGATTGGCACATCGGAAAGGGCGGAAAAACCTGGGTATTTATTGATGAAATTGTAATTGAATAAGAAAAATTCAAGGAATATCACAATGACCAAAATATTTCGATTTTCATGGTTGTATCTTATAATCGCCCCATCGATTATATTCTACTCATTTAATGTCCAATCGGATAAAAATACTAAAATAAATGTACAGCGTTATGGAAGTGTGATCGGTTTGCGCGCGGAGAAACTTGACGAGTATAAAAAACTCCACGCTGCAGTTTGGCCTGAAGTTGCGAAGATGATTCATGAATGCAATATTCGGAACTACTCAATTTACCTGAAAAAGCTTGATGATGGTAACTACTATCTGTTCAGTTATTTTGAATATACAGGAAGTGATTTTAAAGCTGATATGGCAAAAATGGCTGCGGACACAATTACACAAAAATGGTGGAAAGTTACGGATCCTTGTCAGAAACCATTGACGGATCGTAAGAGTAACGAATGGTGGGCTTCTATGGAAGAAGTATTTCATCAGGATTAACCTAGTGCGGTGAAAGGCGAAAAACATATGCAGATTTCTCATATGGCAATAAAAAGAACATTTTTAGTAGTCATTTTTTTCTTCGTAACTGTTTATGCCGCTTCTGCGCAGACATTTGGTGGTGGTGAAGCGAATCCCAGTTTGCTTACCAATCAAGAATCCCTTAAGAAGTGGCAAGACATGCGTTTTGGCATGTTTATCCATTGGGGGCCCGTTACCTTGCGGGGGACTGAGATTGGTTGGTCGCGTGGTCCGCAGGTCCCTATTGAGGAATACGATAACCTTTATAAAGAATTCAATCCACTTCTCTTCAATGCGGGAGAATGGATAAGCGCTGCCAAAACTGCCGGTATGAAATATCTCGTTATAACTTCCAAGCATCACGATGGTTTTTGTTTATGGAATTCGAAATACACTGATCACAATATCATGTCTACACCTTTTCATCGGGATGTCTTGCGGGAATTATCGGATGAATGTGCCCGCCAGGGAATTATGTTTTGTACCTATTATTCCATACTCGATTGGCATCATCCGCATTATACTACACGATATGGAGGCGATACGCGTCCGGTGGAAAATTCCGATATGAATCTCTATAAAGTATATTTAAAAAATCAGATCGAAGAGCTGGTGAAAAACTATCAAACAAATATGCTGTGGTTCGATGGTCAATGGGAAAAATCATGGACACATAATGATGGGATGGATCTTTATTCGTATGCACGGAGCCTAAACAACCGTTTACTCATCAATAATCGTGTCGATAAGGGCTATTTGGTAAAAAACGATACCATGAATCTCAAAAAATACGCAGGCGACTTTGGAACGCCGGAACAGGAAATCGGGGAATTCGATAATCAACATCCATGGGAATCCTGTATCACAATCGGGACTCAGTGGTCATGGAAACCGAATGATAAAATCAAATCGCTCAAGGAATGTATATCCATCCTAGCGAAAACAGCAGGCGGAGGAGGCAATCTTTTGTTCAATATCAGTCCTATGCTTGATGGTCGAATTGAACAAAGACAAATGGATCGTCTGAAAGAAATCGGCAATTGGCTGGGAAAGTACGGCGAGAGTATCTACGGAACTGACGGAGGTCCTTTCAAACCTACTTCATGGATGGCATCAACCTATAAAAACAATCGGATATATGTACACCTTCTAACGCCTCCAAAAGATGAACTGCGATTGCCTGCATTACTAAACCGGAAGATCAAAAGCGCCAGGTTTTTTGACGGCAAGAACTTGGAAATGAAAACGGTAGGTAATCAGGTCCTTATCAGGTTACCCGCTGAAATGATGGACCAACATGATAATGTTGTCATCCTGGAGCTCGATGGACCTGCAGAAACCATTGAACCACTTGATGTTCCGAAAAATACTTTCGACGAACTTGATGCTAGCAGTTTTTCACTTAAAACGCCACCGAGCCCAAAATATTCTGCAAATGGAATACAATCACTTGTTGATAAAACACGCGGAACAGCATCTTATCTTGATGGGACATGGCTTGGATTTGAGCAGGAGGATTTCGAAGCTGTCATCGATCTGCAGACGATAAAACCGGTCAACAAAATCATTATCGGTTGCCTCGAGTCACAGATTCAATGGATCTTCTATCCAAAGTCTATAGAGGTAGCAGTTTCAGAAAATGGTAAAGATTTCAAAGTGGTGAGCATGCAAAACCTCGGCGATCCTAAGCAGAATGAAAATCCTTCAACTAAAGATTTCATAGTAAAATTGGATTCTATCAAGACGCAATACGTCAGAATAATAGTAAAAAATATCGGGATCTGTCCGGATTGGCACTCCGGAGCCGGCGCTAAAGCATGGCTGTTCGTGGACGAGATTATTGTGTACTAGTAGGAATAGGCGTATTTATCATTCTAAATGAATGCTGAAAATAAAATCACAAGTAAAACAGCCATGACATCTCGCCAAAGGGTGCTTGCCGCAATGAATCATCAGGAGCCGGATCGCGTGCCGGTTGACTTCTCTGGCCACCGCTCTTCTGGTATAGCGGCGATCCTTTATTCAAAGCTCCGGGATTATTTAGGTTTGCCAAAACGAACGGTCCGAGTTTACGATCCTATTCAACAATTAGCGATCGTCGATTATGATATGCTGGATTTATTCGGTGTCGACACTATCGAATTAGGCCGTGGATTTGCCCTTACTGATAGCGATTGGGCGGATTGGATTCTGCCTGATGATACTCTTTGTCAGATGCCAGCGTGGGCGCTGCCCGAACGGGAAGAGAAGCGATGGGTAATCCGATCAAACACCGGACGTGTTATTGCTCAGCTTGCCGATGGATCGCTATATTTTGAGCAAACTTATTATCCATTTTTTGAGCATGATGATTTGGGGGCAATTCCCGCAGCTATGGATGAGTCTATGTGGTGTGCTGTTGCCTCACCGCCCGGGCCTCTTGTTACCGGGCTTGGAGGAGAAGTGATTCTGCGGGAGGGCGCTAAACAATTAAGAGCCTCAACTGACCGAGCCATCCTGGGACTCTTCGGCGGTAATCTCTTTGAAATGGGGCAGTTTCTCTATCGTAATGATAATTTTCTTTTACTCCTCGCAATGGATCCTGAGAAGATTCATAGTTTTTTAGATAAAATCGTGGAGATACATTTAAAATATCTTGAATCGTATCTCGGTAGTGTCGGAAATTATATCGACATTATCGTTTTCGGAGATGATTTGGGGATGCAATCTGGACCACAGATCTCTCCCGAAATGTATCGTGAATTCTTTAAACCGCGTCATAGGATATTGTGGGAACGTGCCAAGTCGCTGGCTGATGTTAAAGTCATGCTGCACTGTTGCGGAGATGTCCACGAACTATTACCAGACCTCATCGATGCCGGTTTAGATGCAATCAATCCGGTTCAAACGAGCTGCCGTGGTATGAATGTTGAGGAATTAAAAGCTGAATACGGCAAAGATCTTGTATTTTGGGGTGGTGGATGTGATACTCAACGTATATTACCGCTGGGTACACCTGAGGATATCCGGAACCATGTGCGGGCTCAGGTGAAAACATTAAAACAGGGAGGAGGCTTCGTGTTCCAACAGGTGCATAACATTCTTGCAAATGTACCTCCGGAAAATGTCGTTGCTATGTTTGAAGCGGTTAAATCCATCAATGCAGATCGGTAAAAACTTATAGCCATATAGGTATTTTCCGTATCTTTTATTCATTATTGATTTGTAAAATATCTATGACTGAAATTCTTGAAAAAATTGCGACATGTATCGAGCGTGGGAAAATAAATCTCGCTTCGCCGTTTCCGCCGGATATGAAAGGTCATGAAGGCGCCGATGAATTAACAAAAAGAGCGCTCGACAGTGGAGTGTCGCCATCGGATATTCTTACGCACGGATTAATGATTGGAATGCGGAACATAGGCATCAGATTCCGAGAGAATAAAGTGTACGTGCCTGATGTTCTTATGTCGGCAAAAGCAATGAACACTGCCATGAAACATCTCAAACCGTATTTTGCAACGGGGGAAGTTAAACGAAAGGGAATATTTGTCATCGGAACAGTTGCGGGAGATCTACACGACATCGGGAAAAATCTAGTTGCCATGATGGTGGAAGGTAATGGCTGGGAGGTAATCGATCTTGGTGTGGATGTTTCAACCCAGAAATTTTTCTCCGCAGTTGAGCAATATCCTTCATGTGTAATAGGTTTAAGCGCGCTATTAACGACTACCATGATGAATATGGAAAAAACAATAGGTGAAATAAAGGCGAAGCATCCCCGTATCCAGTGTATAGTCGGGGGTGCACCTCTTACATATGATTTTGCCAGAAAGATTGGCGCAGATGCGTATTCACCTGATCCTCAGGGCGCGGTAGATTTTTTAGATACCCTGAATAAATAAATATGTGATGATAGCTTCATACCCAGATTATCAAACTAAAGATATAATTAATAAACTTGGTATATTCTTAAGTATATATAGGAGTTCAAAGTGAAATCAACCTGTAAGTTTGTTAGTATCATGATTATCGTTTCCATCACACTGCTATCGGGTTGCAGCAGGAATGAAGGCGACAAGAACAAACCGGCTGCAGTCCAAGGTAAATTCAAGATCGCAGGAATTGTTTTTCAGGAGGATCAGTTCTTCCGGCTTGTGCAAATCGGGATGAAGGATGCAGCTTTAGCGTACGGTGTCGAGCTCTTGGAGGGAAACAGTGATAATAAGCCTGATAAAGAAATTCAGCTTGTAAACACGTACATAACCAATAAGGTAGATGCTATCGTTATCGCGCCGCTCAGCGCGACGGCATCGGTCGCGGCTCTGAAGCGAGCATTTGAAAAAGGAATTAAGATCATCATTCATAATAATACTCTTGAAAGCGATGTAATCTCAGCGGCAATAGAGAGCGATCAACGAAACCTGGGTATCGAGTCAGGGAAAGCCGCAAGAAAATACATAGAAGAGAAGTATCATGGGAAAGCCAAAATAGCCATCCTTGCCTTCAAGTCTCAATTACCCGAGCAAAGCAATGCGCGGAGTGATGGTTTTAAGAGTGAGGTGAATAAACTGCCCGGTGTCAAAGTCATAGCGGAACAGGATGCCTGGCTGCCGGAAATGGCAATCAAGAAGGCAGGAGATATACTCACAGCTAATCCGGAGGTAAATATTATCTGGTCGGCGAACGAGGGGGGAACTGTGGGTTCAGTAATGGCGGTGAAGAATACCGGGAAGGCGGGCAAGGTTGCCGTGTTCGGAACTGATATTACCGATCAGCTTATGGGTTTTCTCCTATCGGACGATAATATACTGCAGGCAGTAACAGGCCAACGGCCGTTCGATGTCGGTTATCAGGCTGTTGAAACTGCGGTTAAAATTTTGAAGAATGAAAATTTCGAGAAAAAAATTATTATGCCGGGTGTCCTATTAACAAGGGAGAATCCTCAGAATATCAGAGAATTTCAGGTAAAGTACAAAGAGTTAGTTGCTAAAGCGTCAAAATAAGATTGTCATGCTACAGCTCACCGATCTGCGAAAAGAGTATCCCGGCACTATCGCGTTAGATGGTGTTTCAATAAAGTTTGAAGAGGGATCGGTTCACGCATTGCTCGGAAAGAACGGGGCAGGCAAGAGTACTTTGGTGAAAATCTTATCAGGGGCAATTCAGCCAACTTCCGGAATAATCTCTATCAATGGAAAAGAAGTACATCTTCGTTCACCATCTGACGCGTTTCGAAATGGAATATCATCGGTGTATCAGGAACTTTCCATATTGCAGGACCTGACCGTCGGAGAAAATATTTTAATTGGTCGTTTACCGAAGAAGAAATCCATTGGTCAGTTTTTTATTGATTGGCAAGAGGTTTTTAACCAAGCCGAAGAGGTCCTGCAAAAAATGTATGTAAATATTGATGTTCGTAGAAAGGCTTCGGATCTTGGCATCGCACAACGCCAAATTGTTGAAATTGCCAAAGCTATGTCCTTCAAACCTGCCGTTCTTCTGCTGGATGAACCGACATCGGCTTTAGCACACCATGAAGTCGACAGCTTGTTCAGTATTATTCAGATGTTAAAAACGAAAGGCGTGTCGATCGTTTATATTACCCACAGACTGCATGAAGTCCAGCAGATTGCAGATAAGATCTCAGTTCTTCGAGATGGGAAATGTGCGGGAACTCTTGATATAAATGATTCACCACCGGCAAAAATTGTAAAAATGATGTTCGGTGATCTTCCCGAAAGAATCAGGCCAGCCATTCCGAAAATACCGGATAATCCAATCCTTGAAGTGTGTAATTTTCAAAAAACAGGAAAATTTTCCGATATCAATTTTAAACTCTTTAAGGGAGAAGTCCTAGGAATTGCAGGGATGTTGGGTTCCGGTCGCACTGAATTATTAAGAGCGATATACGGCGCCGACCTCGTTGATCGTGGTGAAATTATTATCGATGGAAAATCTCAGTCATCGTTGACACCTGTAACCGCGAAGCAGCTTGGGATCGCATTCATCTCTGAGGATAGAAAAGAAGAAGGCCTCGTCCAAAATCTCAGCACAAGAATCAATATGTGCCTGGCGAGTTACAATCTGATTTCAAATAAGGGAATTCTGACTAAGCAGCGCGAACGCAGGGTTATAACAAAGTTTTTAAAAGAATTGGATATTAAAATAACCGATGCTGAACAGGCAGTATCGTCGCTCAGCGGTGGTAATCAGCAGAAAGTCATTATCGCAAAGTGGCTGAATACTCACCCCAGAATTATCCTGCTGGATGAACCTACAAGAGGTATCGATATTCAAACCAAACAGCAGATATTTCAAATAGTTTCAGAGCTGAGCGGGAAAGGTATAAGTTCAATATTCGTTTCCACAGAGCTCGAAGAACTGCTGGAGGTATGTCATAGAATTATGATAATGAAAAAAGGCAGGATTGTAAAAGAGATTCAGCCGAAAGAAATTACGGCTGATGAGCTGTTTCTCGCGTGTATGGAAAATTAAAAAGTTATCAGGAGTCGAAATGCTCAAGCGTGCCTTGGAGTCAGTCATTAAAAAGCATATGATGGAAGTGATACTTCTCATCCTCTGTGCAATCCTGGCTATCAAAGCTGAAAACTTTTTTTCAACGGATAACCTTCTAAATGTTCTCCGCAATGTTTCTATGCAGGGAATCATAGCCTTCGGTATGACTATGGTTATCATTTCGGGGGAAATTGATTTGAGTGTCGGTTCCGCGGTGGCGTTCGCAGGTTGCTTTACAGCGTATCTGACACAATATTGTGCAAATGCCGGTTTACCTATGCAGGTTGCGATACCTATGGCGATACTTTCCACCTTGATAATTGGAATGTTGGTGGGATCCTTCACCGGATTTATCCGAATGAAATTTCAGGTCCCGACATTCATCACAACGCTCGCGTGGATGACTGCATTATCCGGGATAGCAGAGTTGATAACGGATGGCTTCCCACTAACGCCGTTCCCTGAGTGGTACAACTTCATAGGCGGCGGTTATGTATACGGAATTCCGTTCCCAGCCATCATATTCATTTTTGTGTTCATTTTCGTCCATTTTATAATGAATTATACGTCATTTGGTCGAGCTATTTACGCGATAGGCGGAAATATGGAAGTTGCGAGACTGAGTGGCATAAGGGTGAAAGCAGTTAAAATAACTGTCATGGGTATTGTTTCATTCCTGGCGATGATGAGTGGAGTTATGCAGTCTTCTGAAATAATGTCCGGCTCTCCTACAACAGCGAAAGGCTGGGAACTTGATGTTATTGCCGCGGTCATAATTGGTGGAACAAGTTTAATGGGCGGGGCAGGGACAGTGAAAGGCACATTCATAGGTATTATTTTTCTCGGTGTCCTTGTCAATGGCATGACGCTCATAAATGTAAACGAATACTGGCAGCATGTGGTCCGTGGCTCACTGATTCTGCTTGCGGTACTCATAAATCGGTTCCAGCTGCAAAAATTGAGTCGATAATCCCGTGAAAGAAATGACATCCCTCGAACGCTGTATGACTGTCCTGAATAATGAAATTCCGGACCGTGTGCCTGTTGTTCCACAATCTTTCCTTTTTGCGTGTGAGGTCGCAGGTTATTCAATGGCTGATGTAAACCGTGATCCAAAACTAATGGCGAAGGCACATATTATCTGTCAGAAAAAGTTTGGATATGACGGTTGCGTAATCGACTTTGACGATGCCTCGCTGGCTGAAGCATGCGGCGCGAAGGTGATATATCGTGAAAAAGAGCCAGCAATTGTCAATGAAAATGAACCGTTGCTGAAAGATCTTAAGCATGTGAAAGATCTTGCCCTCCCCGATCCAAACAACTCTCCTCGATTACAGCATTGGCTGGAGACGACACGAACGGTAGTCGATGAAATCGGCGACCATGTATTCGTCATGGGAAGAGCTGATCAGGGTCCTTTTACGCTCGCATGTTTGCTGAGAGGTACGCAGCAATTTTTACTTGATATCATGACCGAAGAGCATGAGTCGATCAGTAATGTTATTGATTACTGCCGGGAGGCCTGTGCGCTCTTCGCGAGAGCACAGAAGGAGGCAGGAGCGCATGTGACTTCTGCCGGAGATGCATGCGCCTCACCGAATATGATTTCGCCGGATATGTACCGGAAGTTCGCACTCGAACCGGAACGGAAACTTGCGGAGGAAATTCAGAAATATGGAATTCCTTTTTCAATTCATATCTGCGGAAATACCGACTCAATACTTCCGGACATGGTCTCAACGCGTGCAAGAATTCTCGAAGTAGATTGGTCCGTGGATATGGAAAAAGCTCACAAGCTGTGCGGGATGAATAATGTTCTCATGGGGAATATCAATCCGAGTGATCCACTGGTCTTGGGAAATCCGGATGCTGTTGATGCAGCGGTAAAGAAAATAATTCAACAAACGAAGGGCAGGAATCTGTTTATAAGTTCAGGATGCGCCATGGGAAGAAATACGAAACCGGAAAATGTGAAAGCGATGGTTGATGCCGTAAAGAAATATGGTATGTACGAACAACTGCTGGAAATGAACCTATGATGACATCTTCTGCGATACACCCACAATGACGGCAACTGAATTCTATCCTGATTACACCAATATACTTCAGGTTGTACAAAACCAGAAACCCAAACGCTTGCCTCTCTATGAACATCACATTGATTTACCATTTATCGCGAAAACGTTAAACACTGAGATCACAATTCAAGGGAATAAACCCCGCGATCTACGGGAATACTACAAAATGATTATTAACTTTTGGCAAAATATGACTTATGATGCTTTTGATTATGAAGCTTCGATTTGCGATATTTTGCCGTCCCATGGCGCAATATTTGGCGGGAAATCCGGTCCTATCCAGACACGGGATGATTTTGAAAAATATCCGTTCACTGATATTCCAAAACTATTTTGGGAAACGTATACACCCCATCTCGAGGCCATTCGCGCTGTCCTGCCGGCAGGGATGAAAGTCTATGGGGGGTGCGGATACGGAATATTTGAGGCCAGCGAAGATCTGGTTGGATATGAATCATTATGCACCATGCAATATCTGGTTCCCGATCTCTTTACTGATTTATATAAAAAGATCGGAGATCTTTATGTCGCACTCTGGTCAGGAATGGTAGATCGGTATTCTGATATTTTTGTGTTTTTTAGAATGGGTGACGACCTAGGCTACAAGACATCAACATTGCTGGCTCCTGAAATAATCCGGGCGCACATTCTTCCCCAACATAAAAGAATAATCGACTTGGTTCATAATGCGGGTAAACGTTTCCTTCTGCACAGTTGCGGCAACATTTTTGATGTGATGGACGATTTTATAGCAATTGGAATTGACGCAAAACACTCTAATGAAGATCAGATTGCTCCATTTAAAAAATGGATTGAATTGTATTCGGACAGAATTGGTTTGTTCGGCGGAGTTGACGTCAATGTCCTGTGTCTTCTTCCGTATGATGAGGTTTATAAAAAAGTACTCAAGGACGCTGCCGAATTCCGCAGAGCGGCAAAGGGATACGCGCTTGGGTCAGGTAATTCCATAACAGAATATGTCCCTGTTGAAGGATTCATGGCTATGATTGAAGCGGCTAAAGAAATCAGGCGGAGTGAAAGGTAGGATATAATATGATATTTTTTCTCCTGCGAATATGGACAATAATTTGTATAACAACGGTCACGCTTACATCGTTTATACATTGCGGGCAAAAAATTGAGCTTGTCCGTAACGGAACATCGGAATATTCAATTCTCCTTTTGCCTTCTGCGTCCTCTGTCGATTCGCAAGCTGCATTCACTCTACAAAAATACCTTGAAAAGATCTCAGATGCATCTCTTCCTATAAGATTACCGGCAGAAAACGATCAAAAACCTTATATATTAATTGGAAGGATTGATGCAGCGGGCGTATTGGAGGAAGACGGTTTTATTATCAGGACTTTTTATCCAAATATCTGGATTGCAGGCGGAACAGAAAAGGGGACTCTGTACGGTGTCTTTTCTTTCTTAGAAACCTATCTTGGCTGCAGAAAATACAGCCCGACAGTAGAAGTTATTCCCACACGGAAAACAATATTGCTTGATGATGATATTAATGATTTACAGGTTCCAAGGATCAAGTTCCGTGATGCATATTACTATGATCCCGATTATATGGCATGGCAAAAACTCGATAGTCACAGCGATATGTTCGGTATGTACGTCCATACATTTCGTCAGTTCATTCCACCTGAAAAGTATTTTGCTGAGCATCCGGAATATTTTACAATGACAAAAGCAGGAAGGATATCTGATGCCCAGCTATGTCTTACGAATCCTGATGTCTTTCGTATCATCGTAGATGAGCTGAAGACGAGAATTCAAGAAAATCCTTTGAAACAGTATTGGTCTGTTTCGCAAAATGATACCTACAGTCCGTGTGAATGCGATGCCTGCAGGTTGATCGACAGCGCAGAAGGTTCACCGTCCGGCTCCCTACTTGAGTTTGTCAACAGAGTCGCAGATCAATTCCCTGATCGTACAATATCCACTTTAGCATATCAGTATACTCGCTCTGTACCGCGGACAATAGTTCCACGGAAAAATGTTAATATCATGCTCTGCAGTATTGAATGTAACCGAAGTAAATCCTTGTTAACAGATCCATCGAGCGCTTCGTTCCGGAAAGACGTGGAGGATTGGGCTAGACTTACCGATAATATTTACCTGTGGGACTATGTTGTCCAGTTTCGTAATCTAATAAGCCCTTTCCCGAATTTGAGAGTTCTTCAACCGAATATTCAATACTTTGCTGCTAACGGCATCAAAGCAATTTTTGAACAGGGTTCCGGAGGTACTTTAAGTGAATTTAAAGAGCTCCGTACCTACATCATCGCAAAACTGCTCTGGAATCCTGACCTGAATACCGATTCCCTAATGAATGATTTTCTTAGCGGTTACTACGGCGCTTCAGCTCCATATATCAGATCGTATATCGAACGGATGCATGATGCTCTGGAAGCATCAGGCGAAGATCTGCTGATCTACGGGTATCCCTTTCCATCGAAAAACGGATATTTGTCTGCCGATAACATGGATAACTACATTGCTTATTTTGATCTGGCGGAGAATGCAGTGAAAGATTCTCCTGATATACTCCGGCGAGTCCATGCTGCACGGCTTCCGCTCCAGTTTGCACTTCTCGAGCAGTCGAAAATCTATGGAACGGGCGATCGCGGTTGTTTCATTCAGGATTCCACTGGCAGCTGGAATGTAAAACCGTCGGTCATAAATATGCTGGAATTATTCGTAAAGCGTTGTAATGAATTGGGTTACAGTGCAATAGAAGAAATGGGTACAAAGCCAGATCAGTATTATGCAGTGACGAAAAAGTATTTCGAGAGCGGCATAAAAAACCACCTCGCGTCCGGGAAATCCATCCTAATGAAAAGCCCTCCGAGTCCGAAATACCACAATGGTGACGCATCTGCGTTAACCAACAGCCTGCGTGGATGGGATGATTATCATATGCACTGGGTCGGGTATGAGGGAGAAATGATGGAGGGAACCATCGACCTGGGTGCAGTCAGGGAAATACATTCTATCACAACGAATTTCCTGCAGGATATCAACTCTTGGATTTTTCTTCCCTTAGAAGTCGAGTATGCAATCTCGGATGATGGACTGCAATACCGAATAGTTGCACAGCTTAAGAATATAATACCGGATAAACAAAGTGGTGCTTTTGTCGAACCGTTTCGTGTCGACCTTGATCACTTGGAAACACGGTACATCAGGATACGGGCATCCAATATGAATATCTGTCCTGACTGGCATAAAGGTGCAGGAGGACTAGCATGGATTTTTGCCGATGAAATTGTGGTTGAATAGCTGTCGATAGATAGAAGGAAAATGAAATGAATTACAAGTTGTTGGTAATCGTTTTATTCGCAGGTATGTTCGGCTTGCCGGTAATCTCGCCTGCTCAGCAAACGGACACTATTATAGTAAAGGAAGGATTAGCATTATCACTCGTAAGGGGATATGCCGAACTCATAATAGCGCCGAATCCGATTGAGGCAAAACTCGCACTCGGCACATGGGAGGCGCCTCAGCTTGATGAACATGTTACGATGGCAAATGGTGACGTTCAGACCTGGAGATCTATCAGTGCAGATGAAAAAGGTTGGTTCTCCGATTCAATTCTCAGGAATTGCTATGTGTACGCTTCAGTTGTAGTGCCGTCGGACAGAGTGATGATCCTTGAAGCTATGGGGGACGAGATGGTTTATGTCAATGGATCACCACGGTCGGGCAATCCTTACTGCCTGAAGGATATATGGGAATCATGGGAACCGCGGTTTGATTATTCGCATCTGCCGGTTAATCTAAAGAAAGGAAAGAACGAACTCCTTTTCCGGTGCAGCCGTGGAAGATTGAAAGCACAATTCTATCCGCCTCTCCGATCGGTCATGTTCAATACGAGGGATATAACAACCCCTGATTTTATTGTCGACCATCCTATCGATATGTGGGGATCGGTTGTAATAGTGAATTGTACTGAAAAATCCGTTGAAGACCTCAAGATCGTATCATCACTCGGTACGGATCGACATAATACTCCGGTCGGAACGATTCAACCGATGAGCGTAAGAAAAATACCATTTCATGTAATCGCACCTGCCCAAAAAGAAAAGGGTACTGCGCTAGTTCCGCTTACTCTTTTAAGTAAACGCGGTGATAAAAAAGAGATCATCGATTCTGTATCGGTACAGTTTCGGGTGCTAGGATCCAACGATAATCACAAAGAAACGTTTTTCAGCTCAATGGATAGCAGTGTACAGTACTATGGTATTAATCCGAAATTTTCCACCGGGGAAAAAGGGAGCATAGAAGTCATGGCCTCAAGGTATGCCCTCTTTCTCTCACTACACGGTGCGTCTGTCGAAGCGATCAACCAGTCGGGCTCGTATTTTCCAAAATCATGGGGACACATCGTAGCGCCTACAAACCGCAGGCCCTACGGATTTAACTGGGAGGGGTGGGGTCGACTCGATGCGCTCGAGGTCTTGGATGTGGTAACACAACGTTACATAATAGATATGGATCGCATTTACCTGACCGGTCATTCAATGGGCGGACATGGAACATGGCATCTTGGCGCACTCTATCCTGACCGGTTTGCAGCTATCGGTCCGAGTGCCGGATGGATAAGCTTCTGGACGTATCGTTACCGCGGGCAGCAAGCAGCAGACACCACCGATGTCCGGAAAATGATCCGACGGGCGACTGCGCCGAGTGAAACTTTCGATCATCTGCCCAATTACACGCAATTGGGTGTTTATATCCTACACGGATCGGAAGATGATAATGTGCCTCCGGAGCAGTCACGGTCCATGGTTGAAAAACTACAGAACGTACACCACGACTTTGTATATCATGAACAGCAGGGCGTCGGACACTGGTGGGATATTTCCGATGAGCCGGGTACAGATTGTGTGGACTGGTCGCCGATGTTTGATTTCTTTGCCCGCCATGCCCGACCATTTGCACATCAGATCCGTGAAGTAAAATTTATAACGGCGAATCCGTCCGTCTCATCAAAGAACAACTGGCTTACTATCGACGCTCAGCATGAACAACTGAAGCTCAGCTCTGCGGCAATTCGTTACGATCCCGGAGTTCAAAGATTTAGCGGTGTTACGAAGAATGTAGCACGTCTTGCCCTCGACCTTGATTTTGGTTATTTAATGGAAAATCTGACCGTTGAGCTGGACAGCCAAAAGATTACCATTCTTCCCGGTTCCATGCATGATAGTAAGCTGTGGTTTGAGATGACCGCCGGGAAATGGAATGTCGCCTCAGCGCCTTCTGTCGAGTTGAAGGGATCGCATCGCTACGGAACGTTCCAGGAAGCATTCCGAAATAATGTTATGTTTGTTTATGCAACTGGCGGCTCGCGTGAGGAAAACAAATGGGCATTCGATAAAGCCCGCTACGACGCCGAGAAACTCTGGTACCAGGGAAATGGCTCAGTTGAGGTCATGGCAGATACAAAGTTTGATGTCCTGAAGGATGCGAATCGTAATATTATTCTTTATGGGAATAAAAATTCCAACAAAGCCTGGAGTACTCTCCTGGCGGAGAGTCCGGTAGAGGTGGGGAGAGGTTACGTCCGGATCGGGAATGAGAAGTTCCGTGGAAAAAATTTAGCCTGCATTTTCGTAAGACCAAGAGCAGGCAGTCGAAATGCCAGTGTTGGCGTTGTTTCTGGGACCGGTATTATTGGTATGAAATTAAATAACCGTCTGCCGTACCTGAATCCGGGGATCGGCTTACCGGATTGTACAGTATTTGATTCGGGTATTCTGGCGAAAGGTGAAGAAGGAATTCTCATGACCGGCTTCTTCGGTCTGGACTGGACGGTCGAAAAGGGTGAATTTGTCAGAAAGAATCCGCGGTAATCCTACTTATTATGGAATGAACGTAATACATTAGATTTCAGTTTGTCGGTGATTTTTTTAAGGAAAAAGTTTTACGCAGCGATTCAGTAGATTCAATATAACGAAAGGAGTAGTGTGATCATGAAAGGAATATTATTTATTGTATCCATATTTATTATCGGCATCGTAATAATGCCCGGATGCCAGAAGAAGGAGCATGCTATGGAAATAACACAGGAAAAATTTGGCGTTACACCCGATGGTCAGGAGGTGACGCTATATACCTTGAAGAATGAGAACGGTATGGTCGTAAAGATCACCAACTACGGCGGAATAGTTACTGAAATATGGGTACCTGACAAAAACGGAATGCTGGAAGATGTAGTCCTGGGATTTAATAACCTCACAGATTACCTCGGTGATCACCCTTACTTCGGCTGCATCGTCGGTCGTTATGCGAATCGCATTGCTGCGGGGAAGTTTACTCTGGATGGTAAGGAGTATACACTGGTGAAGAATAATGGTAATAATCACCTCCATGGTGGAATAAAAGGTTTTGATAAAGTTTTATGGAAGAGCAAAGAGCAATCCGGAAGAGATAGCGTGGCCGTCCGCCTGCAATACGAGAGTAACGACGGGGAAGAAGGATACCCCGGTAAGCTCAGTGTTTCAGTGATCTATGCAATGAATAATAAGAATGAACTGCGCATTCACTACGAAGCAACGACGAGTAAACCGACGGTCGTGAACCTGACTCACCACGGCTACTTCAACCTCGCAGGCGCCGGCAGCGGAGATGTTTTGAAGCATGAATTAATGATCAATGCTCAACAGTATACAGTGGTGAACACCGAATTAATGCCGACAGGCGAGTTACGGTCGGTAGAGGGGACTCCAATGGATTTCCGAACACCGTGTCCTATCGGCAAACGTATAGATCTAATAGAAGGTGGATATGACCATAACTACGTCTTGAGTAATGAGGATGGTTCTCTCACATTCGCTGCCCGCGTCACTGAACCGGTGAATAAGCGCGTAATGGAAGTATGGACAACGCAACCGGGAATACAACTCTACACCGGGAATTTCCTCGACGGCTCACTTAAAGGCAAGGGCGGAAAAGTTTACAGGAAACATTATGGCTTTTGTCTTGAAACTCAGCATTTCCCTGATTCACCAAATCAACCGAATTTTCCGTCGGTAATACTCCGCCCCGGTGAAACATATAATCAGTTGACAGTCTACAAGTATTCGGTTGAAAAATAAGGCTGTTCGCGTGATAAACTATGAAACAGAAAATCAAGAAAATATTTGTAACAGGTTGCTTTGACCTGCTTCACAGCGGGCACGTTGCTTTTTTAACGGAGGCGGCAGAGCATGGCGATGTATACATCGGTATAGGATCAGACCGCACCGTGTATAATCTCAAAGGACGGTATCCCGTCAACAATCAGGATGAACGCAAGTACATGCTGGAAGCTCTCCGGTGCGTCAAACGATGTTCTATAAATTCCGGATCAGGTATTATGGATTTTATTGATAATCCGGATGCAATGAATGCGGATGTTCTCTACGTGAATGAGGATGGTAATTCACCCGATAAAGAAAAGTTCTGCGTGGAGCATGGAATAGAGTATATCGTTAGTAAGCGGATCCCACATGGAGCACTCCCGGTCCGGTCGGCGACAGCTTTGCGGATTGAATGCAATATTCCTTTTCGGATCGACCTTGCAGGGGGCTGGCTTGATCAACCCTATGTATCGAAGTTTATTCCCGGTGCGGTCATCACTATCTCCATAGAGCCGACAGTCGAATTTAATGATCGGAGCGGCATGGCATCGAGTACGAGATGGAAGGCAATTGAGCTCTGGCATTTCGATATTCCGGGTGGTGATAAGGAAAAACTCGCAAAAATGCTGTTTTGCTATGAAAATCCGCCCGGCACGGCTGAAGTCTCAGGCTCACAGGATGCGCTCGGAATTGTACTGCCGGGCGTGAATCGGTTGTACTATGAAAACAATTACTGGCCTTCGAAGATCGACTCGGTAACTGATGAGTCTGTCCTCAGGTTTATTGAAGAGAACCTCTACCTGATTACACTGGAACCGCGTGCGAAGGCTTTTTCTGTGCTCGACGGCGCAAATCCAAATATGGAAGGAGCAAAGCGGTTATCGGAAGCTGCCAACGGTTGCTGGAAGTCTCTCATCGGAAAAGATCTCCGGCAGTTTGGAAAATATTTCACCGCATCTTTTGAAGCACAGGTGAGCATGTTTCCCAGAATGGCTGACGACAACATCCGTTCTGTCATCGATAAATATAGATCTGTAGCCTGCGGCTGGAAACTGTCCGGAGCGGGCGGTGGAGGATACCTGATTCTGGTATCGGACAGAAATATTCCGGATACATTGAAAATAAAAATAAGAAGAGGCGAATAATTACGTCGGGAATCCAATAGACAATCAAAGGAGAGATTATTCATGAAATACTACATTGCTTCCATATTAATATTGCTGCTGTTTACATCCGGTTGTAAGGATCAAAACAGCAAGGATCAAGTGGCTGGTGGAAACAAAGATTTAAGTGTGAATCAAGTGCAGGTAAAAAGATATTGCATGACATTAGACCTGAAAGAAGATCCCAAACTCATCGAAGAGTACAAATACTGGCACCAGTCGGAACACATATGGACTGAAATACCCAAAGGCATCCGTGCAGTCGGAATTCTCGACATGGAAATATATCTGCTGGGTACCCGGCTGTTCATGATCATGGACGTACCGGCAGATTTCAACTTCGATCGGCAAATGGCAAAGCTTGCCGAATTACCGCGTCAGAAGGAGTGGGAAACGTTCGTGTCAAAGTTTCAGAAGTCATCACCTGATGCAGTATCAAGCGAAAAGTGGAAGCTAATGGATAAAATATTTGAACTCCCCTAAATAATCAACTCAAAACCAATCCAAAAGAGCAGAGAAAGTCAGATGAAAATTTCAGGGATTGATGCTTCGATTATCATCTTCTACCTTCTGGGAATCGTGGGTCTTGGCGTGTGGGCAGGTTACCGCAGGAAACGCGGCGGCGAGGGAAGCCATTATTTTCTTGCCGGTAATACTCTCACCTGGCCGATCATTGGCCTTGCAATGTTTGCTGCGAACATCTCGACGGTCCATCTGGTAAGTCTCGCGGAATCTGCATATAAGTACGGTCTGATTTATGGTAACTTCGAATGGATGGCAGGGTTCGTACTAATCCTCCTGTCATTATTCTTTGCACCGCTGTATCTTCGATCCCGGGTACCGACGCTTCCCGATTACTTAGAGCGCCGGTTTAATCGCCGATGCAGGGATTGGCTTGCTTTCATTTCTATCATCTCGGCTATCGTCATCCACATCGGTGTTGCTCTCTACACGGCTTCGTGGGTACTGCGTGGTATTCTCGGACTGCCCCCCGGCGCTACGCTCTTCGGTATTGATGCCCTTTTCTTCTTCATTATCGTTCTCGGCACCCTCACAGGCATCTATACCATGATCGGCGGATTGCTTGCCGTCGTTATGACCGAAAGTGTCCAGACCATTTTACTCCTTGTTGGTGCGGTTTGTATTACAGTCGTCGGATACATCAAAGTGGGAGGATGGTCGGCTCTTGTTAACACACTCTCGTCGAATCCTCATCCGATGAGCAATATTCCGGGATCTGGTATTACATGGGATACAGGGAATTTCCTAAACATGCTCAGACCGGACGGTGACCCATCAGGATTGCCGTGGTACTCTATTTTTCTTGGTTACCCCGTTCTGGGGATTTGGTACTGGTGCTGCGATCAGACAATAGTACAGCGTGTCCTTGCCGCCCGCGATGAAAAACAGGCGCGCCTTGGACCACTGTTCTGCGCGTTCATTAAAATCCTGCCGGTGTTTTTCTTCGTATTGCCTGGCGTGATCTGTGTTGCTCTCGTTCAGACAAATTTCTTTAATGGTGAAGCACCCGCCGTTGCGGCAGATACGTACACGTTTATGATTACTCATATGCTCCCAATCGGATTGAAAGGATTGATCGCAGCCGCGCTCCTTGCAGCAGCTATGCAAACCTGTTCGGCCGCACTGAACTCAACTGCTACGTTATTTGCATATGATATTGTAAAACGTTATAAACCCGCAACAAGCGACCACCAACTGGTAACCATCGGTAAGATTACCACAGTTGCCGCTACTATTCTTGCTATTGTCCTGTCGCCAATTTTTGGTCACTATACGACTATAATAGAAGGACTCAATAAGCTCATTTCCTACATTGCACCCCCGATCACGGCAGTATTCCTCTTCGGGGTATTCTGGAAGAAAGCTTCGGGAAAAGCCGCTTACATTACGCTGATTGCCGGTGCGGTTCTCGGACTTATTATGTTCGTTCTTGATTGGAACGGCTGGTATACCAGTAATTTTATGATGACAGCTTTTTATCTTCTAGTCATCTGTTCCGCTGTCATGGTTTTGAGTTCTAAAATATATCCGGAACCTCTGCGCGAAGAGGCTCAGCCTCTCGTCTGGAAAAACTGGAAGGAACCCCTGTGCGGCGAAACTGGCGGTAAGGGACTCGGTAACTACCGCGTTCTCTCGCTAACTGTTTTCATAATGTTCATTGTTCTATACTTAATCTTCCGGTAGATACGTTATGGTGAAAAAATTATTTTATAAACTGATAATAGCCTCGGTTGTCCTCATTCTTACCGGAGGAGAGCTTAGAGTCGTGTTTGCACAGGGAGAGCTAACCTTACCATCGTCAAAACACGATTTCCATTTTACGAACATTCCCAAAATGTGGGATGAAGGAATACCTCTCGGCAACGGGATGATGGGTGCGCTCATCTGGCAGCGCGACGGTTCGCTCCGTTTGGCTCTCGACAGGGCGGATCTCTGGGATTCACGGAAAGTGAAGGAGTTTGAGCGCCCGGAATTCCGGTTTTCGTGGGTGGTCGATCAGGCAAGAAATAATAATTACGGGAAGGTCCAGGAACTCTTCGATTTACCTTATGATCGTGATGCGACTCCAACAAAAATTCCTGCGGGTGCGATTGAAATCCTCATCCCGAACATCGGGGATGTCGAATCCGGTATACTGAGACTAAGGGAAGCAACGTGTGAAATCCGCTGGCGAAATAATGTTCGCTTCACGGCGTTCATCCATGCGACTGAACCACGCGGCTGGTTTTATATTGAAGGACTTACAAACCGCGTTAAGCCGCATGTACTTCCTCCTCCATACGGTAAGTATGAGATGGATGATAAGAACGGCAACAGCGGCCCTGCCGGTAACGATTTACGGCGATTGAATTACCCCCCGCCGGTTGTCCGAGAGATGGAGCAGGAAATTCTGTACCACCAGGAATGCGCCGATGGTTTTGCATATGATCTTTGGCTTGGGTGGACATATATTAACGGTAGTTCGCTCCTCGGGTGCTGGACAATCACCCCAAATAAACCCTATGCCCTTAGTAAAATATCCCGTCCCCCATCATCAGGAGATGTCACATGGAGATCGATGACAGATGATAAGGGCTCCCATACAGAATGGTGGAGTAATTACTGGGGGAAATCATCGATTGAAATACCCGATTCAATACTTGAGATACAATGGTATCGTGAACTGTATAAGTTCGGATGTACCTCAAGGCGCCTCTCACCTCCGATTACATTGCAGGCCGTCTGGACTGCGGATAACGGCAGACTGCCTCCATGGAAAGGCGATTTCCATAATGATCTTAATACACAATTAAGTTACTGGCCTACATACTCGTCAAATCATCTTGAAGAGGGATTAGCGTTCCTAGACTGGTTATGGTACTGTAAACCGACGGCAGAATTGTATACGAAAACCTATTTTGGAGTGAATGGCTTGAATTTCCCGGGAGTGTCGACTTTAAACGGTGATCCGATGGGGGGCTGGATACAGTATTCTCTGGGGCCGACAGTCTCCGCCTGGTTGGCACACCATTTCTACCTTCACTGGAAATACTCAATGGACCGGGTTTTTCTCAAGGAGCGTGCGTACCCATGGATACGTGAGGTCGCTCGGTACCTCGATGCGCTTTCTGTCCGGAATAAAAAAGGAGAAAGGCAGTTACCCCTCAGCTCATCTCCGGAAATTCATGATAATGATGTCAAGGCATGGTTTTCGGAGACTACAAATTTTGATCTTGCACTCATCCGGTGGCTCTATCAAGCTGCTGCGGAAATGGCACGTGAACAAAATCTTTTGTCCGAGGCGCGCATGTGGGATTCTATTCGTTCCGAATGGCCATCGCTTGCCATATCAGAAAAAAATCATAATCTCCTCGTCGCCCCCGCTATGGCATTGGAAGAGTCACATCGGCACTTTTCTCATCTTATGTCTATTCACCCGCTCGGTCTGCTCGATTGGGACCAAGGTGATGCTGAAAAACAGATCATTAACGCTTCGCTTAGGGATCTGGAGAGACTTGGAACCGACTCATGGTGCGGGTATTCTTACAGCTGGCTCGGTAATCTCTACGCGCGTTCTCGACAGGGGGATAAAGCAGCGGAGGCGCTGAGGACGTTCTCGACCTGTTTCTGTTTATCGAACAGTTTTCACGTGAACGGTGACCAGTCGGGAACCGGGAAATCAAAATTCACGTACCGGCCATTTACCCTTGAGGGTAACTTTGCCTGTGCCGCGGGAATTCAGGAAATGCTTCTCCAGAGTCATAACGGATTAATAAGGATTTTTCCGGCGATTCCCGATTCCTGGAACGACGCCGCGTTAGATAATTTTCGAGCGGAGGGAGCATTTATAGTCTCAGCATCGCGGAAGAATGGTGTCCTCCAGTTTCTGAAAATAATTTCGGAAAAAGGCGGATATCTAAGAATATTGAACCCCTTTGAGGGGAGGAATTACATAGTACGGGGAGTTGAATTCCCTGAAAAATTAATGAAGGAAAATATTATTGAAATTGAAATGATACCGGGGATGCAGATTGAATTTTTATTACAACAGTAAAGGAGTAAAAGAGGTGAAGCGCTTCTATATAATAATCTTAGTCTGTATTCTGATGTTTCAAATGCAGAGCAATCTCACCGCACAGTCGAACATATACGGACATGAAACATCCGATGATATTGAGAAGAAAGTTGATAAATTTCTGAAGGCTATGACCCTTGAAGAAAAAATCGATATGATAGGCGGATATAACGACTTTTTTATCCGTCCGAATCAGCGGCTGGGAATCCCAATGATAAAAATGGCGGATGGTCCACTTGGAGTCCGAAATTATGGCGAGGCGACAGCATTCCCGGCTGGGATAGCAATAGCCGCAACATGGAATCGAGCCATCATGAAATCAGTGGGTGAGGCTGTAGGGCGGGAAGCTCGCTCAAAAGGAGTACACATAATGCTTGCCCCCGGTGTTAACATCTACCGCGCTCCGCAGTGCGGAAGAAACTTTGAATATTTCGGTGAGGATCCATACCTCGCGGGCAGTATGGCGGCAACCTATGTCAGAAGTGTTCAAAGTCAGGGCGTTGTGGCAACTGTAAAACATTTTGCCGTTAATAACCAGGAATACGACCGTTACAACGTAAGCTCCGACCTGGATGAAAGAACACTCCATGAAATCTATCTTCCGGCGTTTCGTGCAGCTGTCGTGGATGGTGGTGCAGGTGCTGTAATGACCGCTTACAACCTGGTCAATGGTACTTATTGTTCTCACCACTCCTACCTGATCAAGGATGTTCTTAAAGGTCAGTGGAAGTTTGATGGCATCGTAATGTCCGACTGGGGAGCAACACATGACTCTATAGCTGCCACGAATGCTGGTCTTGACCTTGAAATGCCCTCAGGCGAATACATGAACCGGAAAAACCTTCTGCCTGCGATCAAACAGGGAGATGTTAAAATCACAACAATAGATGATAAAATCCGACGAATACTGCGAATCATGTTCCGGTTTGGATTTTTCGATCGCGACCAGACGGATACAACATTGCCTCTTTACAATCCTGATTCTAGACTCATAGCGCTCGATGCTGCACGGGAGGGAATAGTCCTTCTGAAAAATGAGTCAGACGTACTTCCCCTCGATCGTTCCTCAATCTCATCTATCGCAGTTATAGGACCCAACGCCCACCCGGCCGTAACAGGTGGTGGCGGTAGTTCCCGAATGCAACCTTTTAGAACTGTAAGTTACCTCGATGGGATTATCAATTCTGCGGGGGATAAAGTCAAAGTTTTTTATAGCAGGGGTGTAACAACGGATTATACGGAGATTTTTCAGAATTCGATATACTACACAAAATCCTTAATAGATTCAGCAGTGGAGGGACTTCGCGGAGAGTATTTTTCAAATATGTTCTTTCAGGGTGAACCTTTATTGGTACGAAATGATAAGAATGTGCATTTCGATTGGCAGCAGTCGTCGCCTGTTCAGGGGATTCCTCCCGATAGTTTCTCAATAAGGTGGACCGGGAAGATAAAACCTCGGCGAGACGGACCGCACATGTTTATCGTGAAAGGAAATAACGGCTTTCGGTTATTTCTCGGTGGGGAGAAAATAATCGATGAATGGATGAATCCGTCGGTGAAAATACAAACGGTCTCCATCCCGCTTAAAGCAGGGATCTCATATGATATTAAATTGGAATACTATGAAAACAAAGGCGAATCTGAAATCTCAGTGGGTTGGAAAGCAGAAGAAAATCCCAAAGACCTCGAAGCTGTGCGCCTGGCTGCCCGGTGCGCTGCTGCTGTAGTCTGTGTCGGTTTCAATTCCGATACAGAAACCGAAGGCGCTGACAGATCATTTCGGTTGCCATCTGAACAGGAGGATCTCATCAAGGAAGTGGCACGGGTAAATAAAAGAACAATCGTTGTGATAACAGCAGGAGGAAATATTGCCACCGCAGGTTGGCTCGACCAAGTCCATGGGTTGCTGCATGCATGGTATCCGGGTCAGGAAGGCGGAACCGCAGTTGCCGATATTATCTTCGGTGACGTGAATCCTTCAGGAAAGATCCCCGCAACGTTTGAAAAGCGATGGGAAGATAATCCGTGCTACGACAGTTACTATGATGCCGACAGCGATAAACATGTCAAATACTCTGAGGGAATATTCATGGGGTACCGCCATTTTGATAAAAGTGGTATCGAACCGCTTTATCCCTTCGGTTACGGATTATCATACACTACATTTGAGTATGGTTCGTTGCGTCTGAATGCAGAAAGGTTAAAAAAGGGGGGTCGGCTCACCGTTAGTTTTGATGTAAAAAATACAGGATTGCGGGATGGGGCTGAGGTTGCTCAATTATATATCCGTGATATCGATGCAAGTGAGCCCCGTCCTATGAAGGAGCTTAAGGGATTTGATAAAATCTTTTTAAAAGCGGGAGAATTAAAAACGTTGAAGATTGAAATCGATGAACGTGCATTATCCTTCTTTAGCTCAAAGAAGAAACAATGGGTCGCCGAACCGGGTGAATTTGAAATACTCGTCGGATCGTCGTCGAAGGATCTTAAGTTAAAAAGAATATTTTCCTATACTGAATAAACTTATTGTTTCCGTAAAATTGTCGTTGAAAGGAAAATCCCGATGAACAGAATGGTGGATGCGCGAGTGAGTATCGCTTTGATGATGTTATTCCTCGCATTTAATGTTATATATGAATCAGTCGGTATCGCCGGTGAGCAATCTGTCGGTGGAAAAAAATACTATTCAATTGAAAACGGCAAAGTAAAATGTACGGTAGTTACTGATGGCGGCAAACTTGTATCCGACAAGCTTGAGACTGCAGGATCCTGGATTTCGGAATATGGCTCCACAATGATCGAGACGGACGCGAACTTCGCTGTCGATGTTATGTATACCGATTGGTCGGCTCCGGGAAAGGTGAATAATGCAGAAAACCCGGTGTTGCTTACGAAAGAGGATTTTTATTTTGTGAATTATTCTAAGCGGGAGAATGAGGACGGATCACGTGAAATAATCATGGATTTCAAAGGAAGGGCAACATCAATAGAGCTTCGTATAACCTATCAGCTACCGCCAGATGCATTTTATATTAAGAGAAATCTTGCAGTGATGGATACAACGTTCGGTCACCATTTCCTCCGGTTGTTCTGGTCGCGTAGGGGGTCAGTTACAAGTATCAAATCCGTTGTGAAGGAGGGTGGTTTTGGCCAGCCGGTGGCGCTTCTCATGAATCGGGGCGGAGCTTTCTTGGGTGTCGAATATCCCGCGGCTGATAATACCTTGAGGAAGAATGTAAAAGGGAACTGGGAGCTTCAGTGCAGCCAGGAATACGGTGAACGGATCGGCGCTGAATGGCTGAAGAGCGATTGGGTTGTGGAGGGAATCGCACCAAATTCCAACGTTAAGTACTGGTTTTTCAAGTACCTGGATGATATTCGGATTGCTCCTCTGCGGCCATACTCTCTCTATAATACATGGTATGATCTACGTTCGCCGGAATATCCACGCTGGTCGCCCGAAAAAGCTATGAGTGAAAAAACTTCACTCCAAATGGTCGATATACTTCGGAAAAGTATGATGGAAAAATACAAAATTCAGCTTGATGCGTTCGTGCTTGACGACGGCTGGGATATATACGAAAGCGACTGGGTCCTCCGGAAAGAACAGTGGCCCAATGGTTTAAAACTTCTCGCCGAGGAACTCAGGAAAACGAATACATCGCTTGGTGTCTGGTTCGGACCGACCGGCGGTTATTCGTTCCGCATGAAACGTGTAAACTGGATGAAAGAGCACGGTTACGAGGTTGTCGGTAAAACGCGTAATAATTCGATGCTCTGTATCGCGGGTAAGAACTACGGTGAGCTATTAAAAAAACGCGTAACTGATTTTGCGGGGAACGATGGTGTAGGATATTATAAGTGGGATGGAATTCAATACTCCTGCAGTGAGCCGGATCATGGTCACCCGATCGATATTTATTCACGCCGTGCAGTAATGGAGAGCGTAATCGATATGTGTAAATCTGTCCGTCGCAAAAATCCAAATATGTTTCTGAACATTACATCTGGTACGTGGCTCAGTCCGTGGTGGGTCAAATACGCAAACACGATATGGATGCAGGGAATGGATTACGGATTTTCAGATGTCCCGTCGATAAGTCAGCGGGATGGCGCCATCACTTATCGTGATTTTGTGCTTTATGATGATTTTCACATCCAGGATATGTGGTTTCCGATTGCCAACCTCATGACTCATGGTATCATCAAAGGGAAGCACGAATCGGTTGGGATTGAAACCGAACCTCTCGATAAATTCACCGATGATGTCCTCCTCTACTTTGCCCGTGGCGTATCGATGTACGAACTATATATCTCACCCGACATTCTCACGGATGGCGAGTGGAATACAATCGCTGCATCGATGGCTTGGGCACGCGACCGATTCCCCATCCTGATGAATTCAGAAATGGTCGGTGGTAATCCGCTGAATGGCGAAACGTACGCACATATCCATTTCAAAGATAAACAAGGAGTTATTGCAGCGCGTAATCCGGTGATCGAACCGGCAATTTTAAAAGTGAAGTTAGATCCTGCTTTGGGACTTAATTCCAAAGCTTCGTCGTTGGTGCTGGAGAAAATTTACCCGACCCGGTGGATTTCTCCTAAACTCTATAAAGCGGGAGAAACAATTTCCCTGCATCTTGATGGTTACGAAACGGCAGTTTATGAAATTTACCCGATCGAAGAAGCTACTATCCCTCTTCTGGCGGGTGTTACGTATGATGTAATTTCTTCAGGTACGGAGTATTCTGTCCAATTCCATAATTCTTCTGCGGACGCAAAACTGCTCAATACGTCATTTGTAAAATCAATATCAATGGATGGAAGGCCGGCAGTTGCAAATTCTTTATCCCTGAAGACAGTAAAGTCGTCTGATATTGTTTCGGGTATAATTTTTATGAGAGATGCAGCTGATAGATCTAAAATAAATATTACGCTGAATGTCAGCGAATCTACGAAGGATGCTATAATCTCAGTCCTTCTGACACCTGATACATCTCTGCAGGTGAAAACAAGACCGACACTAATTGCTACTGTAGATGGGAATGAAACCGAAGTAAAAACGGAACCTCAGGAGGGTAAATCACAATGGTACTTAGTTGATGTTAAGCCCGGTAAACACGATATTGTGCTACTGATTAAAGCGGGAAAAGATGAAAAAGGGTGGAAAGGGAACGCTTCATTGTGGATGATAGCAAAACAAAAACAGAACACGAGAGAAATTGCTTTCGCACTGAAATCCGAAGTAAAAACCAGACCAATGGTACCGCATATTTGGGGAGCCGGCGAGATTAGAAAAAATGTGAAGTTGGGAAATGTTAACATCGAAGTATCGCAATAAGAGTAATTGCTTCAAAAAGAATAATGTATTAGTGTCATAATATCAAATAATATAACGGAGGAGTTATGAAGTTTTTAAGTGTCTTATTTCTTGCTGTCGTATTTGTATTTATGCAACAATCAACGGCACAAACTATCTGGCTCGACGAGTTTGACCTTACATCGATGGAGTGCGGATGGAGTACGCCCAATGCGAATAAATCGGTGGAGGGAAATACTCTTACCGTCGCGGGCAGGAAGTTTGAACGCGGTATCGGAACGCACGCGATCAGTACATTGCTTCTCAATCTCGACGGCAAAGGGAAACGCTTTACCGCCTTCGTAGGTCTTGATGAGGAGGTTGTTGAAGGAAAGGGAAGCGTACAGTTTTTTATAATAGGTGATAAAAAGATCCTCTGGGAAAGCGGTACTATGAAACGGCAGGATAAACCGAAGAAAGCGGATATTGATATCAGCGGCATTAAATTGCTCGGCCTCCTCGCAGCCGATGCGGGTGATGGGATGGATTACGATCATGCCGACTGGTGCGATGCGAAGCTCGAGATGAAAGAATTAAAATCGCAATCTGACTTTGTTGTAAAAACAACCATTGAGCCGTATATCCTTACGCCGGAACCATCAGAAACGCCTAAAATTAACGGTGCAAAAGTCTTTGGTGTGCGCCCCGGAAATCCATTCCTCTATATTATAGCTGCCACAGGGAAGAGACCGATGTCATTCGCGGTTGAAAATCTTCCCGGTGAGATGACGTTTAATGCTACGACTGGTATCATTTCTGGCAAGATTCAGGAAAAGGGTGATTATAAAGTTACTCTCATTGCGAAGAACGAACTCGGGCAAGCAGAACGAGAATTGCTCGTCAAGGTGGGTGAACAAATCTGTCTCACACCGCCGATGGGATGGAACAGCTGGAACTGCTGGGCATGCGCGGTCGATGATGCCAAGGTCCGTGCTTCTGCGGATGCGATGGTTAGTTC
>CAYGXH010000002.1:0-35021 GCA_964353675.1 uncultured Chlorobiaceae bacterium | reverse complement strand
CTATGGACTTGCCGTAAATATTGATGTATATGCAGCACCAAGCTGAATACCGCCCTTTGAACGCACGCCGCGCGAGATACCGATGAGAAATGTCGTATTCGGCGGAAGCGGAGCGTTTGTGGGATAATAGTAGAAGTAATTTGAGTTTTCGGTGAATTCAAAACGTCCTTGAATGCCGGGAACATTAAATGCTGTCCTGATCGTTCCCGTATCGATCAGTGAGTTGAAGTACACCTCAATGCGGAAGAGGAAGCGGGTAACGTTTCGCTGATTTTGATATGGTGAGGTCAATATAACCCTGAATATGTCAGTTCTGAAGTTATATTCCTGAGGCGCCGAAATGCGTTCGCCGAGGAGAGAGCGGATCGTCGTATCGATGCGGATCGTGTAAGGAGTGTCGGGAAGAAGTTCAGGATCCGGAGCAAATGTAAAGCCCGTAAATCGTTCAAAGAAACTTAATTTCCCAGGCGTGGGTGGGGAAATAGTTATGGAAGATCGTATCGTCCCCGTATCGAGCTGTGATGTGAGAAATACGGTAAGAGGCCGGTAGAGAGGCACTTCGATGCTGCCGTCCGGCGGATTCACCGTGAGAATCTCAAATGCCCCGGTCGTGAATGACCAGATGTAGTTTTCGCCAAGCTGGTAACCATCCAGATCCGAGGTTAATCCGTTGATGGTTATCGTGTACTCCGTGTTAGTTGAGAACGTCGTTGTGGGTAGAAAGTGAATCGATGTTTTGTCGCCCATTGGATCGTCGAGGTACCATCTGCCGCCGACGGACGGATTGATCCGTGTATTGTCGCCTATATATAAACCAACCTGACTGTTGAAGACGATGCGGATGACTGTATCGGCGGGAATACCGGCGGCGCCATGAGGCGGAAATACACTGACAACACGAAATTTGGGTTCTGGCATGAACGTAAACTTATATAGAGAGGAAAGGAAATTTCCGTTGATATCCCTCGCTGTGGTATCTATGGTAACTGTATCGCGTTCGCGTATTTTCCAGAGCGTTATGGGCAGATTAAAATTGTCGATGGGGTGAAATGTAAAAACATCTCCCCCGACGGAATGAACCTCGGTTGTGTCAATGATAACAGGCCGCCGGTTGGAGCCGATTCTCAGGGCACGGATAACCGATGCGCGATCCATAATTTTATTGAAGCGAATCTGAATCTGACTGGTTCCGAAGTCGGCGTACGGTCCCTCGCTGTTTACGGGTGGATATGTCGATAATACTACCGGCATGATTGAAGGGTCAGTAAGGGCATTGAGATTCGGTCCCGGATCACCCTGCGGTCCCTGTGGCCCCTCAGGACCACGGCAGCTAATATTGAAAAGTGTGATCATCATTAAGGACAGCGATAAGAATAAATTTTTCATGAGATTATCATTTCGTATGTTTTAGATTTTATAATTAATATCTTGTAGCAAATGAAAACATGTGTGGTTTTGGTAGATATAATCCTCCGATACTGCGCAGTGTACTATCTATCGTTATTGTGTAAGTTGTATATGCCTCAAATTTGTCTTTAGGTGTAAAAAAAATAAAATCATTATAATAAGCATAATCTAAATAACCCGTCACCTCAGGATTAATATGAAAAGCTGATCGTATCGTACTTGTGTCAAGAAGGGCAGTAAAATAGATTTTTATCGTCGATGTATTACTGAATTTTGTATCATATGGATTAGGGTACTGGGATCGCACAGTAAATATCGGTGTATTGAATGAATAAGTATAGGTATCTGACAAGTCATAACCATTCGATGATTTTAAAGTCGTATCGATTGTTATTGTATAAAAAGCGTTTGGTAATAGTTCCAGTTCTGGATAAAAATATATTGTTGCGGCTTTTTCATTTAATAAAATAGTACCTTCGGTATTTGGAGTAATGTGAAACGATTGTTGCAATGTTGAGGTATCCATAGAAACTGAAAGTGTAACTCTAATAGTTGAGCTTAAAAGTGCGTTTCTTGTATTTGGATAACTATCTGTAATAAAAAAATTGGGTGTAGAAAAACTTGAGGAAAAACTTGTTTTCAACAGATGGTCATATTTATCAGGTGCTCCCTCACTTACAGTTATTGTGTACGATTGATTGGCAGGAAGAATAGTATAGTTATAAAGGATTTGTGCTGAATCATTTATAGGGATTGTCCATAGACCTTCTAGTATAGGGTTAATGGAAATGTAGTCAAGGAATTTATTATTTACAGGACTGTTTAAAATAAGTATGATTACAGAATTTGCAGGGAAATTAAGGGTTCCATTTGGTGGATGAACATCTTTGATTCTAAAATATGGTTCCGGAACAAGTGTCATACTAAATGGAAACGATAGCGTATTACCATTAATGTCCTTTGCGTCTGAAGACAATGCGATTGTAAAAGTTTCTTCTAGTTTTGCGTTTGAATAGCTAAAATAATCCCAGGAAACTGAATCAAATGGATTAAAATAATATAGATCACCACCATATGTCTGCATATGCTCGTTGTCAATAATATACCTTTCATTTAACGAAGATTTAAAAGAAAAATTGCTTAAAACAGATAGACGGTTCATAATTTTATTGAAACGGATTTCGATTGGGTATGAATTTCCCCGATAGACATTTATATCAATATATGGTCCTTGGCTGTTCATCGGTGGATATGTGGAAATGACTTTTGGTTTTATATTGGGATCCGTAAGTAACTCAACACCAGGTTGAGATAAATCCGTACAACCCTGGGCAACCAAAACTATGATGACAATAATCGGAAATCCGCGCCGCATAGCAGTACCTCCGTATAATGTTTGTAAAACTCTAACGGCTGATGGTTTATAGGTGAATTTTAGAAAAATTATTCATGAAAATCAACAGCAACTGCTTAACCTATTCTGCGCCGCTTGTGTAAATATTCGAAGAGTGCGGTATCGAATGGAGTTGATGTATCGAGAAGTACATAGTCTATATTGTGCTCGCGGCACTCCTTCTTATAGATATCAATGAACTTTCTCATTCCCTCCTGGTATGCCCTCTGAATATGCCACGGTCGTGTTATAAGCTCTTCGGTTGTCTCTAAATCCTTAAAAACTGCATCACGACCGAACGCAAAACTGCGCTCCAGAGGATCCAGAATCTGCATGACGATTACTTCGTTTTTCTTATGCCTGAAATGCCGCAGGGCGGTCATGACTTCGGCCGGTGTATCAAAAAGATCGCTGAGAATAATGATAAGTCCGCGCCGTTTAATCCGTTCGGCGATTGTGTGGAGGGAATTGGCAGTGGATGTTTTCCCGGAAGGTTTCAATATTTCGAGCTGGCGGAGTATTTCCTTCAGATATTGCTTGGTTGCGTGTGGAGGCATGTAGAGCCGGATCGATTCATCATAAATTGTGAATCCTACCGCGTCACGCTGCTGAACCATAAGCTGGGCAAGTGCGGCAGTTATGTAAGACGCGTATTCAAGCTTCGTGAGCTTGCCGTCCGAAGCATATCCCATCGACTTGCTTGCGTCAAGAATAATATATGCTTTGAGGTTTGTTTCTTCTTCAAATTGTTTGATGTAGTAGCGGTCGGTTTTACCATAAATTTTCCAGTCAATGTGCTTGATCTCATCGCCGGGCATGTACTGGCGGTGTTCAGCAAATTCTACGCTGAAGCCGTGATATGGACTCTTATGCAGACCCGTAATGAAACCCTCGACAACGAGGCGTGCAACCAGTTCCATGTTGGTAAGCTTTGCAACGACATCGGGTTGGAGATATTTACGATACTCCTGCCGAGATTGATTCACTTCGCAGTTGCCTTCTTGCTCTTTTCAGTAAGTGCCTTTTCGTTTGCAGGTGCCTGCTTGATGATAAGTTCGTCAGGATCCTTGCCCAGATTTGCGAGCTCGAATTGAGCAGATGATGCAAGTTCATGGTCAGGATATTTCTGGAGGAAGAGTTCATAACCTTGACGCGCACTGTCGAGCATGTGAAGCTCGTTGTTATAAATAAACGCCGAAAGGAATAACATTGTGGGAGCCTGCTTGCGTGTTGGAAAAAGCTGGTAGAACCGTTTGTACGCCTCAAGCGCTTTTTGTGAATCTTTTATATCGTTGTTGTACATGTACGCAAGACGACTGAGCGAACTCTCCGCGTACGGACTGGTCTGGAAACGGTCCAATACTTCCTCGTACAGTTCGGCAGCCGATTGAAAATCCTTGCGTGATTCGGCATCTTTCCCTTCCGTATAAAGCTGTGAGTCGGATTTTTTCGCACAACCGCTAATGGATAACAAAATGATGAAAATGACTATCGATACTTTCATGGTTTGATCCCTTTTAGTCTATGAATAATCAAATCTACGAATTGAAAAAAGAAGATGCAAAATCAAGAATTCCGTTTGATAATCGCGGCAAAGAATCCGTCGGTCTGATGACGATGCGGGAAGAGATTGAGCATGGAGGTGTGAGGTGTGAGGTTAAAGGCGGTAAGACGATCCTCGATGGAGCAGACGCGATACCCCGAATTATTTTCCAAAAATGCCCTCACGACGGTTTCATTCTCGTCAGTAAATAGCGAGCAGGTAGCATAAAGCATTGTCCCATCTGGTTTTAGGAAAGGGATAGTCCGGTCGAGTATACTGAGCTGCTGTTCCGAATAATGTTTTACGAGTGAGGGTGTAAGACTCCATTTTAGACCCGGATTGCGACGAATCGTTCCGCTGCCGCTGCACGGCGCATCGATGAGAACAAAATCGGCCTTCCCTAAAAGGTCGTCCCGCTGTATCTCGTTCTCGATATAGGATCGAATAATTGTGATGTGCGCTCTCTCTACCCTTTTTCGGAGTTTGTTCAGTCGTTTTGAATCAATATCGAGGGCTATAATTTCACCTTCATTCTTCATCAATTCGGCCATGTGGAGCGATTTTCCACCCGCGCCGGCACAGGCGTCGATGACTACATTACCAGGCCGAGGCTGAGCCAATAGCGAGATTAACTGGCTCCCTTCGTCCTGTATTTCAAACCAGCCGTCCTTGTATGCTGCCGAAGCTTCGCTGTTGAACCGTTTCCCGGCAATTAGTCCGGCGGGCGATATTTTTGTAAACTCAGTTTCGATTCCTTCTTCCCCGAGTCTGCGTTGACATTCAGTTCGGTCGGCGAGCAGAAGATTTACACGCAGTGCTGTTGGCGCCGGCGTGTTGAGTCCGCGCAGGAGATCCTCAGTTTCATCCCCAATATGATCATTCCAGGCGCGGACCATCCAATCGGGGAATGAGTACTGAACGCCGAGTCGTTGGATATTATCATCCACTAAATAAGTAAGCGAGGAATTTTCCTTGATCCACGTGATATACTGAGAAAGATCGATATTCGGGAAATGTGTTTTCCAGAATGCGGATGGAACCTTTACACCGGCATCGACCAGTTCGCTGTAGCAAACAAAGATTGGAAGAGCACGAACTGCCGGATCTGACAAAATTTCTGTGCCGGGGTGGTTCTTTGAGAATTGCTCAAGGAGGGTTTCAGTGAATCTTCGGTGACGGAGAAGACCAAAGACAGCGTTCGCGATTGCTCTTCGATCGTGAGATCCCAGGTATTTCCGTGATCGAAAGAAATCCGTTACAATACGGTCTGGCGGGTAAGTGCTTCGTTCAATACTGCGTTGGAGTTCGAGGATATGCCCTGTCAACGATGCCGGATTCATACATCGGCGAAAGGTTCACTCATTTTATCGCTCATATATGCGCGCGCCATACGCGGTGTATTATAAGCTACGCCGATAGCGCCGTCTTTATTCAGTGCGATAGCACCGCCAAAACCGTCAACTTTCCGGTGAAGCTGATCCAGCGCCTTTTCGATGGCAGACTGAGGCTGACCGCCGTTCATATCCATAAAATCGATAACGGTCTTTGCCATGACGATTTTTATTATCGCTTCTCCCCATCCTGTGGTTGATACGCCGCCGATGTCGTGGTCGGCATATGTTCCGCAGCCTATGAGTGGTGTATCTCCGACACGCCCCACATACTTATTGAATGTCCCGCCGGTTGAATTGCCTGCGCAGATCTCATCGTTGGCATCTCTGGCAACCGCTCCCACTGTATCTGACGGCATATTCTTTTTCCTGAAGGCGTCGCGTGTTGTAAAGCCCTTGTATATCTTCAGGACATTCCACCGCTTTTGCTCCCGGGCGCTGATCAGACTTTTCGGATCGCACAATGATATGCCGTGTTCCGCAGCATAGCGTTCCGCGCCTTCGCCGACGAGCAGGACGTGCTCGCTCTCTTCCATAATTGTGCGTGCAAGCGATATCGGATTTTTCACCCGATGCACCGCTGCGACGGCACCGCAGTGGAGTGATGTTCCGGTCATTATACTGGCATCAAGCTCAACCATTCCGATCTGATTAAGATGGGAACCATAACCCGCGTCGAATGTTTCGTCGTCTTCCAGTTGCCGGATTGTCTGTTCAACTGCATCGATGGCGCTTCCCCCGTTTTTAAGGATTTTCCATCCTATTTTGAGAGCGGTGAGGCAACCTTTCCGGTGTGCTTCAACTTCTGCGTCCGGTATGTCCCACGCGCCGCCGTGTACGATCAGTGATACCATAAAATATTCATGATGATAGGGTGAAAGTTAGTAAAAAGGAAACGCTTTCGCAATTAGAAGGATAACGTGTATCGTGGGGACAGTTTTTTTCGCGTAACGGATGCGATTCTTCTCGCTGTCCCCACAATACGTACTTGTCTAGGTCACAACCTCAGCATCTGCCAGTTTGCCGAATCGGATCAGTCCACGCTGATCGAGCGAAACTTCAACCGTATCGCCGTCTGCCAGCGTTCCCGCGAGTATTTCTTCCGATAATCTATTGACGATGTATTTCTGGATAACCCGTTTGAGCGGGCGTGCTCCGAGTGTTGGATCATAACCGAGTTTGATGAGCCATTCTTTCGCTTCCTCGGTGAATTCGAGTTTTATGTTTTTTCGCTCGAGCATTTTCTTTACGCGATTCAGCTGCAGCTCAATGATAGCTTTCAGTTCGTCTTTGCTGAGGAGTTTAAAGAGAATGATTTCATCAATACGGTTGAGGAATTCCGGGCGTATGGATTGTCGCAGCATTTCGAAGAGTGCCCTGCGCAGTTCACTGTAGATGTTATCGATTTCCGCGTTGGAAATAAATTCACCACCCAAACGTTCTTGTATCATTTGCGACCCGAGATTGGATGTCATGATGATGATCGTATTCTTGAAATTGACCGTCCGCCCTTTGCTGTCGGTGAGGCGACCCTCATCGAGTACCTGCAGTAACAGGTTAAAAACTTCTGGATGAGCTTTTTCGATTTCGTCGAGCAGAACAACAGAGTACGGTTTACGCCGGACCGCTTCGGTAAGCTGACCGCCTTCTTCGTAACCAACGTACCCCGGCGGCGCACCGATGAGACGTGATACGGAGAATTTTTCCATGTACTCGCTCATATCGATGCGGATCAGGGCGTTCTCGTCGTTGAATAGGAATTCCGCTAATGCCCGGGCAAGTTCTGTTTTTCCGACACCCGTTGATCCGAGGAAGATAAACGAACCTATTGGTCGTTTTTCATCCTGTAAACCGGCGCGGCTTCTGCGGATTGCATCAGCAACTGCGTGGACTGCTTCGTCCTGATCAATTAATCTTTCATGCAGTCGTTCTTCCAGGTGAAGGAGCTTTGTCCTTTCACTTTCAAGCATGCTGCTGACCGGAATACCTGTCCATCGCGAGACGATCTCTGCAATGTCCTCGGCATCGACTTCTTCTTTCAGCATTTTTTTATTTTTTTGTGTTTCGGTAAGCATCCCGCTTGCTTCTTTCAGCTTTTTTTCCAGCGATACGATTGTGCCGTACCGAAGTTCCGCAACTTTCGCAAGATTTCCCTGGCGTTCCTGCTGCTCTGATTCTGTCTTTGCCTTCTCGATCTCCTCTTTCATGGTCCGGATCGATTGAATAAGTACTTTTTCATTTTGCCAGTGAGCGCGGAGTTCAGACCTGTGCTGATTAAGTTCTGCGATTTCTTTTGTAATTGAATCGAGGCGCGACTGGGTTGCTGAATCGGTTTCCCGCCTGACCGCTTCACGCTCAATTTCCAACTGCTTGATGCGGCGTTCAATCTCGTCCAGTTCTTCGGGGAGGGAGTCGATTTCGATTCGTAACTTGGATGCGGCTTCATCAACCAGATCAATAGCTTTATCTGGAAGAAAGCGGTCGCTGATATACCGATGGCTCAGCTCCGCTGCAGCGACAATAGCGCTGTCCATGATCCTGACGCCATGGTGAATTTCGTACCGTTCTTTTAATCCCCGAAGGATGGAAACGGTGTCTTCCACAGACGGTTCCTCGATAAGGACCGGTTGAAAGCGGCGCTCGAGTGCAAGATCTTTTTCGATATATTTGCGGTACTCATCGATCGTTGTTGCGCCTATCGCACGGAGTTCCCCCTTGGCGAGAGCAGGTTTCAGCATGTTAGCCGCATCGACGGAACCCTGCGCAGCGCCTGCACCGACGAGAGTATGAAGTTCATCAATGAAGAGGATGATTTCCCCTTCAGATTCGGTTATTTCCTTTAGGATGGCTTTAAGGCGTTCTTCAAATTGTCCGCGAAAGCTGGTGCCCGCAACGAGTGCACCCATGTCGAGAGCAATGATTCGCTTGGTTTTTAAATTTTCCGGAATATCTCCCTGGATGATACGTTGAGCTAATCCCTCTGCTATGGCAGTTTTCCCGACACCGGGTTCACCAATGAGGACCGGATTGTTCTTAGTACGACGTGATAGTACCTGGAGAACGCGCCGGATTTCTTCGTCGCGGCCGATAACGGGATCAAGTTTCCCTTTTCGTGCAAGTTCGTTAAGGTCTCTTCCAAATCGCTGTAGCGCCTGATATTTTTCCTCCGGTGTCTGGTCTGTCACACGCTGGGTTCCGCGGATGTCCTTCAGCGCTTTGTAGATCTGGTCTTTTGTTACACCCTGACCAATAAGGAGCTGAGATGCCTGAGATTTACCTGATACCAGCGCAAGGAGAAGATGTTCGGTACTGACGTATTCATCCTTTAACGATTGTGCTTCCTTGAGAGCGGCATCAAAGAGCTGCGTCATTGTCTGACTCAGGTACTGGTTTCCTATACCTGCTCCGGTAACTTTCGGCAGTTTACCGATCACGTCGTTGATTTTTATTTTGACGTAGTTGACGTTAGTTCCGATTTTCTGGAGGAGAGGTACAATGATTCCCTCGCTGTCCTGAATCAGCGCTGCGAGCAGGTGTTCAGGTTCAATTGATGGATTGCCATAACTGACAGCAATTTCCTGAGCATCTTGAATTGCTTCCTGTGATTTAATTGTGAATTTCTGAAGATTCATTATCTGTGTCTATTCTTTCTTTAGGTAACTTTCCCTGACCGCTTTCCTGTTCTTCCATTTTTTTATGTGCTTTCTGTTCTACAATTATTTCGATTGCGGATTGTTTATCCTTTGGTTGAAAATCGTGGAAAGCGGTAAGGTGAGCAATACCATGTCCGCCCTTCCACGAAATCCAGCGTTTCTTTGTGGCGATTATCAGGAAAATGACGAGGGCCTGGAAAATGATAATATATATAAGTATTTCTGCCGTCATTATGCCTCTTCACGGTCTGAGTAGATCCATCTGCTCAGGTCCTTGAACAATTACTTATCTTTATCATCTACAACTTCGAAGGATGCGTCTTCGACAACCTTATCGTCTTTCTTGCCGCTGTTGTCAGCCGGACCAGTTTGTCCCTCCGGTGGAGGCTGTGGTCCACCCTGGGGTTGTCCCTGAGCGGTTGTCTGCTGATACATCACTGATGAGGCTTCGTTCCATGCGGCATTCAATGATTCCATTTTTTCTTTGATTTCCGATACATTCCCGGCTTTTATGGCGGCATCGAGTGCATCTGCCGCGGATTCCACTTTAGATTTGAGGTTTGCCGGTATTTTATCGCCGAAATCTTTTAATTGCTTCCGTGTCTGGAAAACAAGATTATCGGCCTGATTTTTTATGTCGACTTCCTCGCGGTGTTTCTTGTCGTCGGTTTGATGCTCCTGGGCATCCCTCTTCATCTTTTCGATTTCCTCCTTTGTGAGGCCGCTCGATGAAGTGATGCGGATGCTCTGTTCTTTGTTAGTTGCCTTGTCTTTCGCGGTCACGTGGAGCATGCCATTTGCGTCTATGTCGAATGTAACCTCGATCTGCGGTATCCCGCGTGGTGCCGGGGGTATGCCGTCAAGGTGGAACCGCCCGAGCGTCCGATTGTCCATAGCCATGGGCCGCTCGCCCTGCAGAATGTGTATTTCGACCGAGGGCTGGCTGTCTGATGCTGTAGAAAATATCTCGCTCTTACGTGTCGGTATTGTTGTATTTGCCTGTATCATCTGTGTCATGACGCCGCCAAGCGTCTCAATGCCCAAGGTCAGCGGAGTAACATCGAGCAGTAAGACATCAGTCACATCGCCGGTTAGAACGCCGCCCTGGATGGCAGCTCCCACTGCGACTACCTCGTCCGGGTTAACACCTTTGTGGCCTTCCTTCCCGAAGATATCCTTCACGAGTTGTTGTACTCTCGGAACGCGGGTCATTCCGCCGACGAGAATAATTTCGTCGATCTGGTTCGGCATAAGTCCTGCGTCATGCAGCGCCTTCTCAACGGGCGGTACGCATCTCCGAATGAGATCTTCAACAAGCTGTTCAAATTTTGCCCGGGTTATGGTTAGGTTAAGATGCTTCGGTCCTTCCTGAGTTGCAGTGATGAAAGGCAGATTTACTTCTGTCTGAAGAAGCTGAGAGAGTTCCATCTTCGCTTTTTCCGATGCTTCACGAAGACGCTGAAGAGCCATCGGGTCTTTGCGCAGGTCGATTCCCTCCTGTTTCCTGAATTCATCCGCAATGTAATCAACAAGGCGCTGATCAAAGTTATCACCGCCGAGGTGTGTATCACCGTTTGTCGATTTAACTTCGAAGACACCCTCTCCGAGCTCGAGTACGGAAATGTCAAAAGTTCCTCCTCCCAGGTCAAAGACGGCGACCTTGACATCCTTCTGCTTTTTATCCAGACCATAAGCGAGCGCTGCGGCTGTCGGTTCATTGATGATACGGCGGACATTGAAGCCGGCAATTTCGCCTGCTTCTTTTGTTGCCTGACGCTGTGCGTCGTTAAAGTAGGCGGGTACTGTAATAACTGCTTCTGTAATTTTTGTACCGAGGTAATCTTCGGCCGTCTGTTTCATTTTCTGAAGAATCATTGCGCTGATCTCAGGCGGTGAGTAAATTCGGTCACCGACCTGAACGCGGGCGGTGTTGTTATCACCCTGAATTACTTTGTAAGGGACCAGCTTCATCTCCTCATTTACTTCATGGTAAAAGCGTCCCATAAATCGCTTGATTGAAAAGACCGTGTTTTGAGAATTGGTAACTGCCTGTCGCTTTGCTGATTGACCGACAAGGCGCTCACCGCCTTTTGTAAAACCAACTACGGACGGTGTCGTACGTCCACCCTCTGCGTTCGCAATGACGGTGGGATCCTTCCCTTCCATTACCGCAACAACTGAATTTGTGGTTCCTAAGTCAATACCAATTATTTTCCCGGTCATATCTTTTCCTCGTAATTAAAAACATTGAATCTATAAATTATTTGATTTTAATCTCTCTATATAATAGTCAATAGCTGTGCCAAAAACGGTTGGAAATTATCGCTGAATTTGATTGAAAAAGGGTATGTAAAATATCATATAAGTGGGATAATATGCCATAATGACAGTATATGTCACGTCGTTGTCATAAAAGTGATATTATGTCACGATTATGACCTTGACTTTTGACAGCATTTTTACTATATCGAATCGCTATGAATAAAGTAGAAATCAGCAGGCGGATGAAGTCGGAAGTATTCGGTAAACGGATCCGAGTATACGATGTAGTTGATTCCACAAATCTTCGCGCCTTAGAATTGATAAGAGGCGGAGAGCAAGAGGGGACTCTCGTAATAGCGGAGGAACAAACAGCAGGTCGCGGACGGCGAGGGAAGGGGTGGTTTTCGGAGAATGGAAAAAATCTGCTGTTCTCTCTGATAATAAAACCGCGCATCGACCGGGATTCTCTAAGTTTGACATCTCTCACGGCGGCTCTCTCTGTAGCAAAAGCTGTTCAGACTTTGTACGGATTACCCGTTGAGTGTAAATGGCCCAACGATGTGTTGGCCAGCGGTAAGAAGTTCTGTGGAATCCTACCGGAAACAGTACTGCATGATGGACATCATCCGGGAATAAGTTTGGGAATCGGAATCAACGTGAACCAGAAAATATTCCCTACTGAAATTGCTGAACGAACAATATCACTGTCAATGCTTACCGGAAAAGAGCTGGATCGATACGAATTGCTTGCCGAGATCCTGCAGCATCTGGAAAAAAACTTCAGGAGACTCGGCGAGGGTTACAAACGTGATATTCTTGATGAATGGATAAAATTGTCTTTTCATTTTGGCAGAGAGGTGTTCATTAACATTGACGGGCAAGTAATTAATGGTATTGCTGAGGATGTAGCGGAGGACGGTGGTTTGATTATTAGTAGTAAAGATGAGAAAATAAAAATACTTGCAGGGGATGTATCGTATGATACTCGTATTTGACATCGGCAACACACACACTGTTGTGGGTGTTTTCCAGAAAGGTAAGTTGGTGCTCAACAAACGCTTGGCAAGTTCTCTGCAGAGAACCGAAGATGAATTGTGGGTTCTCGTTAAGGAGTACTGTGAACTCGGGAATCTCTCCACTGCTGCCATTCAGAGCGTCATCATTGCGTCCGTGGTACCTTCCCTCACGGACCTTGCTGTTCGGGCTGTAGAAAAATATTTGGCATTTAAACCGATTGTTGTCTCGGGTTCACTCGATGTCGGATTCACCATTCCGTACGACGACCCGTCCCAATTAGGTGCCGACCGGATATGCGCTGTGGCGGCAGCTCTGAAGAAATTTGGCGGTCCTGCAATTGTTGTGGACTTCGGTACGGCAACAACCTATGACGTTATCTCGAGTAAAGGGGAATACATCGGCGGGGTCATCGCCCCGGGTATCAGGACAGCGGCAGTCAACCTTGCGGAGAAAACTGCATTACTTTCCAGAGCTTCGTTCCAGTTTCCGGCGCAAGTGATCGGAAAAAACACAAGGGATGCAATCCAATCCGGGGTGATGTACTATGCTCTCGACGGATTCGAGGGAATGATTCGCAGATTGCGGCGGATTGCAGGTAAATACGCAACCGTCATTGCCACGGGAGGATTGGCGCCCTTCATTATAGAAATGACGAACGAAATTAAGTACATGGAACCCAACCTAGTCCTTGAAGGAGCGAGGATCATTTTCGAAAAAATGGGAAAAAAAAGCAAAAAGTAAGGATACCCCACACCTGAAGGAGGAAAAAATCCGTACATACCCGGAAATCCTCCAACCAGACTCGTATTTCCGTTTTCTTGATTCTCACACCATGTTTTGTTATTATACTTCCATGAATTCCCGTGCTGCCCCAAGAGAAAAATTTAACGAGAGTTACGACGGCTATAGAAGGAAAGTCGAGAAACGGCTCGGTGTCCTAGCGTCGGTACGGGAGCCAAAGATTGTATACGAGCCGATACGTTACGCTCTCGCCACAGGTGGTAAGAGGTTCCGGGCAGTTCTCGTTCTGCTCGCGTGCGAAGCGGCTGGCGGCAAAATTAACCGGGCGATTCACGCCGCTGCAGCAATGGAAGTACTCCATAATTTTACGCTGGTACACGACGATGTCATGGATAACGCACATCTGCGTCGGGGAAAGCCGACCGTTCATGCGAAATGGGATGCTCATGTAGCGATCCTCTCCGGCGATGAAATGATCGCACAGGCATACGCAATGCTTCTCCGCACATCCTCCCCGCGTATGATGAACATTCTCTGTGTCTACACCGATGCGCTTGTCCAGGTTTGTGAAGGACAGGGATTTGACAAAGAGTTTGAAAGACGTCATCCAGTGACACTCGATGAATACTACCGAATGATTTCAAAAAAAACCGGCGTGGTGATCGCAGCTGCGGCCGAAATTGGCGCAATCATCGGTTCGGGAGCAAATCGGACCATCAGCGCTTTGCGGACATACGGACGGCAGCTCGGTCGAGCGTTCCAGATAATGGATGATTACCTGGATGTCATGGGTAATGAAAAGGAATTCGGGAAAAATATCGGCGGAGATATTTACGAAGGCAAAAAAACATATCTTCTTCTCAAGGCAATGCAGACGGCGAAGGGGTCGGACCGGAAATTACTGCGGTCGGTTATCCCGGGTAACCGGCTGAATCCCCGGAATGTTGATCGCATAAAACATATATATTTGCACACAGGTGCAGTTACAGCCGCAAAAAAAGAGATACGCCGCTGCACCCGGAAAGCAAAGGATGCTCTGAAGCCAATCCGACACGGCAGATCCAGGGAGCTCCTCATATGGCTTGCGGATCAATTGAGTGACCGTACCTCATGATTGAGCGCGAGGTTACCATCATCAATAGGAGCGGTTTACATACACGACCCGCGGCAACCCTGGTGAAAACGGCGGCAAAGTTTAAATCTGATTTTTTTATAAACAAGGACGGTATGGAAATAAACGGTAAAAGTATAATCGGAGTGATGACGCTCGCGGCGGAGCAGGGTGCAAAGCTTACCCTGAGATTTTCAGGGCCAGATGAAGAAGAAGCTGCCCGATGCGTCATCGATCTGATTGAGAGCGGTTTCGATGAGTAGATTATGACGGGGATAACTGCAGTTAAACGGGAAATTGTGCTGAAAGGAATACCTGCTTCGCCCGGTATCGCTATCGGATCAACATACCTATTTATAAAAGATGTACCGGTAGTAGAGGAACGATCCGTGAGCGGGAACGAGACAGAGGAAGAGAAAGTACGCCTCAATAATGCTGTCGAAAAATCGAAGAGACAGTTGAATAAAATCCTACTCTTTGCACAGGAAAAAATCGGTGAGGCAAAATCAAAAATTCTTGAAGCACAAATCATGGTGCTGGACGACCAGGTACTGCTCGATGCAATACGGGGACGCATTGAAAAAGAATGCAAAAATGCCGAATACGTTGTGAATGATGAAATTGGGAAATATGCCGGGCTCATGCTCAAGGCTCATGATGAGTATATGCATGAACGCGCGCATGATATGGACGACCTCAAGCATCGCATCATCCGCAATATGCTGCAGGAAAGACTTATTTCGAAACTGGAGGGCTCTCTCATTATAATTGCCCACACCCTGACTCCAGCAGACACAATGATTTTGAGCAGAAACCATGTCCTTGCCTATGCAACCGATCTAGGTGGCATAACATCACACGCCGCACTGTTTTCCCGTTCCTTGAAAATACCGGCGGTAGTCGGTCTCGGCGACATAAGCAGGCAAGTGAATTCCGGTGATACTGTCATTCTCGACGGTTATACAGGTCATGTGATTGTGAATCCTGCGCCGGAACATGTTCGAGACTATGAGCAAAAACGGGCGAGAATGCATGCGTTTGAACAGAAACTCGCCAGTCTGAAAGATCTCCCTGCCGAGACAAAAGACGGACACCGCATCGAATTATCGGCAAATATCGAACTTGCCGATGAATTGGATTATGTGGTCGTACAGGGATCACAGGGCGTCGGACTCTACCGGACGGAAAGCCTGCTGCTCGACCGTGATGATTTTCCGTCTGAGGAAGAGCAGTATCTTGAGTATAAAAAAATTGTGGAACGGATCTATCCGAATCGTGTGATCATGCGGACATTCGATATAGGCGGGGATAAAGTGGCGCCCACGATGGCTGAAGAATCAAATCCGTTCCTCGGCTGGCGCGGTATCCGGGTCGGTCTGGACAGACCTGAACTCTTCCTGAATCAGTTACGGGCGATGCTGCGTGCAAGCACACGAAAAAATCTTTGTATCATGTTTCCCATGGTCACAACAATTGAGGAAGTACGAAAAGCCAAGGTGTACGTCCGTATGGCAAAGGCGGACCTTCGCACCCGGGGCATCAAATACTACGAGAAAATGCCGGTCGGCGTTATGATCGAGGTGCCTGCCGCCGCATTAATGGTATCACAGATTGCAGCCGAAGTCGACTTCCTCAGCATCGGATCGAATGATCTCACACAGTATATCCTTGCGGTGGATCGTGGCAATCCGCTCGTGGCGAAATTGTACCGCGAATTTGATCCGAGCGTCCTGGTTACAATCAAACACATTATAAACGGCGGCCATAAGCAGGGGATCTGGGTGGGCATTTGCGGTGAAATGGCCGGGTATCCGCTCGCGACACCTCTGCTCGTCGGCCTGGGTATGGATGAATTGAGCGTTGTCCCTGCCGTTCTTCCGGAGATAAAGAAAATCATCCGTTCTCTTGATTACAACGAGATGCAGACACTTGCCGCCAGAGCGCTCGCCTCTACGACGAGCGGAGAGGTTGAACAGCTCATGAAAAGATATTTTAAGAAAAATCTGCCGGATATACCTATGAATACAGATTAAACAATATTCCAGTTTATAAATGTCGAACATCCCTCATAACAATAAAATTGCTAGGAATCTATGAATCTCCAAAGCGTTCAACGATACGATCAGAATGATATGTATTCACTGCTCCGCAATTTCCCGCGCCAGGTTGAGGATGCGGTGCGGATCGGAAAACAGTGCAGGATACCATTCAAAAGTACAGGCATCACCTCGCTCGTCGTGACCGGGCTCGGGGGATCAGCCATAGGGGGAGATCTCCTCAGATCATACGTCCAGGGTGAATTAGAAATACCGTTCGTCGTTAACAGGAACTACACTCTCCCTGAGTTTGTCGATCACCGTACTCTCGTTATTGTATCAAGTTACTCAGGTAATACTGAGGAAACATTAGCCGCCCATGCTGAAGCACGGAAACGCAAGGCGAAAATCATATGCATCACTTCCAACGGCGAGACAGCAAAGATGGCGCTGAAATACAATCAGCCGCTCATTACGATCCCCCGGGGTCTCCCGCCCCGCACCGCCCTGGGATACTCGTTTTTTCCACTCCTCGAAGTGCTGTCGAAATTGGGTTTCATTTCACGAAAGACCAAGGACATCCGGGAAACGGTCGGTCTCCTGAAGAAAAAATCAGGAATGTACTCGGTTATCAGAGGCAGGAATCCCGCTGTTGAACTGGCAAAACAGCTCTACACGAAATGCCCGATCATTTACTCGGGAGCAGATAATTTCGATGTGGTAAATCTGCGATGGCGCGGGCAGATTGCCGAGAACGCAAAATCGCTCGCATATGGTCATGTTCTACCGGAAATGAATCACAACGAGCTGGTAGGATGGAAAGTCCTTCGGCGCATGATGGAAGAAGATTTTGCCGTTGTGCTCCTGCGTGACGGGCACGATCATCCAAGAGTAAAAGTACGGATGGAAATAACTAAAAGTGTCGTGGAGCAGTACGCATCCCGTGTGATTGAAGTGAAGAGCGAAGGAAAATCTCTCCTTGCCCGGATGTTCTCGCTCATCTACCTCGGCGACTGGATGAGCTTCTACCTCGCGATACTCAACGGCATCGATCCTACTCCGGTCCGGGTAATTGATTACCTGAAGAGCAAACTGGCAAAGTTATGAACCGGATGGTCCGACTGTGGGAAGCCGGCAATCCTTTTAATACCTGATCGGATTTTCCATAATGTTCCACGAAGAGCATTGCGCGGGAGAAATCATTTATCAAAACAGCGGGATGCCGCATTACAAAGAGGATGCTACTCTTCAATATATTCTATGTTCCGCACATATTTTTTATACTTCATCATTTTCTTCCTAAACGCCGCAACGGTCCAGGCACAGTTCTTCACCTTCGGACGCAATAAAGTTCATTATACTGATTTTGACTGGCATGTACTGAAGACAAAACATTTCGATATCTATTATTACCCGGAAATGGAAGAACTTGCGAAATACGGCGCCTCTTTTGCAGAGCAAAGCTTTGCCGATCTGCAGCAGAAATTTATTCATACCGTTTCAGAACAAATTCCCCTGATTTTTTACAGTTCTCAGCTGCATTTTCAGCAGACGAACACGACCCCGGGGCTGGTCCCTGATGGTGTCGGCGGATTCTTTGAATTCCTGAAAGGACGCGTCGTTATCCCGTACACCGGTTCAATGCGAGATTTTCACCATGTGATAAAACACGAGCTTGTTCATGTTTTCATGTACAGTAAAGTGAATCGCGTGCTCTTTGACCACCGACTCCTGCAGGGCCGTTTGCCGCCGCTCTGGTTTGTTGAAGGTCTTGCCGAGTACTGGTCGAATGAGTGGGATGTCCAGTCCGAAATGGTTATGCGCGATGCCGTGCTTAGGGATTATATCACCCCCCTGAGCGATATGGATAAAATCTACGGAACATTCCTAATGTATAAAGAAGGTCAGAATATACTCCAGTACATCGGCAGAAAGTTCAGCGATGAGAAGCTCGTAATGATGCTGGAAAATTTATGGAAGACGATTGACTTTGAAAAAACATTCGAGGAAGCTTTAGGCGTCAATTATAAAAAATTCGATGAAGAGTGGCTCTACGCTCTTAAAAAACAGTATTACCCTCTTCTTGCCGAATCAGATCAGCCGAGCGGGGTGACAAGAGGATTGGTCCAGGAGGGATTTAACTCCAAACCTGATTATTTTCAGAACGGGGACTCACGTGAAATTTACTTCATTGGGAATCATTCGGGTTATACGAGTATTTACAGAATTGATCTCGATAGTAATTTGCACGATCCTTCCCGTAAACCGACACTCGTTGTCCAGGGAGAAAAATCGGATGAATTGGAAAAATTCCATTTCTTCCAGAACAACATTGATATATCGGGGAGCGGTATCATCGCATTTGCCGCAAAGAGCGGAGAGAATGATGCGATTCACCTCTACGACTTAAAAGCCGGACGGATTGTGCGGACTTATTGCTTCCGCGACCTGGTCGTAATTGGGACAGTTGCCTGGTCGCCGGACGGAGATAAGCTTGCATTTACTGCCGTGGAGATATCGGGCAAAAGCGATCTCTATGTCTGGAACCTCGCCGAGGAGACTCTCGAGAAACTCACGAATGATTTTTACGATGATAGAGATCCCGCATGGTTTCCGGCCGGAGATAAAATTGTGTTCACATCGGACCGGACACCGTTTGGAAAAAATGGCGCGCACAATCTCTTCACGTACGACCTCACAACGAACTCAATACGGTACATGACCTACGGTAAAGAGAGTTATTACTCGCCGCAAGTTTCATCCGACGGATGCGCTCTGATGTTTACGTCCGATATCGGCGGCGCGAGAAACGTATGGATGATTAAGCTTGATAACCCTGATGCACCGCAGGAAATGAGACAGATCACTCGGTTCACCACGGCCGCTTTCGATCCCGTCTGGGCCGGCGGATTGGGAGTTTTCGTTTCTTTCGAGGACTTTCGTTTTCATCTGCGCGCTCTGTCAGATCCGTACGCGGCGTACGATTCCTCGACAATAAAACACTCAATTGATTTTATTGCATGGGATCAGCCGTGGAAACCCGCGTCGATTGAAGGAGTGATGCGGGAAGGATTATATCGGTATTCAGAGGAATATAGTCTGGATTTTGCTCAGAGTCAGGTTACAACAGATCCCGTATTCGGTACTGCAGGCGGTGCGTATTTATCCATGAGCGATTTCCTCGGCAACGAAAACTATAACTTTCTTATTTACAATACTGCACAAACAACCGATGAAATCCTGTCAAGTTTTAATATTGCGGTTTCCCGTGTTTCGCTTCAGCACCGAACACACTATGCGTATGGCGTTTACCGATTCAGCGGCCGGCGGTACGATCTGACCGATCCGGATGAATTCTTCTTTGAAAGGGTTTTCGGAGCGTATGCCGCTCTCAGCTACCCACTATCTGTCTTCCGACGGATTGCCCTTACCGTGAGTATCAGCAATTCTGAGAAAGATGCCGGGCAGGAGTGGCTTTTCTCCGCTCCTGATCGCGATAATGTGGACGATGCCCGGGAAGCTCTCTTTCTCTCGAATTCGCTCTCCTTCACACACGATAACTCTCTGTGGGGCCCTACCGGTCCGCTTGATGGAAGCCGCTATAATGTAACACTGGCTTATACAACCGACATACAATACTCTCATGCAAACTACTATTCGGTTATCTTCGATTACCGTCATTATTTCCGACTCGCATCGCGATCCGCCCATGCGGTACGTCTCTGGCTCTTCTATAACGACGGCCGGGAAGCACGCAGATTCTTCATGGGAGGAAGCTGGGACTTGCGGGGATATCCGCGGTGGTCACTGAGAGGGAAGAAACTATGGCTGATCACAAATGAACTCCGATTTCCATTTCTTGATCAGATATCCCTGAAGTTTCCCATCGTAGGTATAACCTTCTTTGACATTCGCGGCGCTCTGTTTGTCGATGCCGGAAATGCGTGGGACGAAGAGTACAGGCGGACATTCGGCAGTATCGGATGCGGTATGCGTCTAAATATCGCGGGATTCCTGGTTCTGCGGTATGATATAGGGAAGAGAATAGAGAACAACTTCAGAACTCTGCAGGGGGATATATTCCACCAGTTTTTCTTTGGTTGGGATTTTTAAATGATGAAAAAGATTTACATCATGACTCTCTTGGTTGCCCTCGTCACTATGGAGGGATGCAACCGTCTCTCTCTACGGCAGACGCTCAATTGGAGCGGGGATGATGTGCCTATGTACGGATATACAACGGAGCGCAATAATGCTTCCATTTCTGCTGTTGCGCCGCCGCTCGATTCTATGTGGGAGATTGACCTGGGAGCAGGGACAAGTTCATATCCGCCGGCAGTGGTGGATAGCCTGCTATTCATCGGCAATCTCCGCGGTGAAATTCAGGTTGTTCACATCCGTGACGGGAGCGTATACGGGAAAAAGAAGATGGGATCTGCGATTGTCGGCACGCCTGTCGTTAATGGTGATATCGTCTATGTTGTACTTACGAATACACAGCCGAGTGTAATCGCTTACAATTTTCATACTGCCAAAGAACTGTGGAGACTCAGGATAGGCGATGTAGAATCCTCGCCGCTCCTTTTTAATACGAAATTGTACCTTGGGACTCTGAATGGAGAGCTCTACTGCATCGATGCCGAAACCGGGAGTATCGATTGGAAATATTCAGTTTCATCAGTATCAAAAAAACGACTAATACGCTCGTCACCGGCGAGTGACGGCACATCTGTTATCTTCTGCTGCGATGACGGGAATATTTTCTCCATGCGGAAAGACGGTACGGTAGACTGGATAGCCCAAACAGGCGGAGACATTATCGCCTCACCTGCAATCTTCGAAGAGCATGTATACGTTTGTTCGGCTGACAGCTGTATCTACTCATTTTCTATCTGCACGGGATTGTTGGAATGGAGAAAAAAACTCAGCGCCAGTATATATTCCTCTCCGGCTGTGAACGAGAAGAGTGTTGTAGCCGGATGTGTCGACGGGATTGTATGGTGTCTGGATCGTCGGAGCGGGGAAAAGCTTTGGACGCGCGAGACGGGGGGTGTCGTTACAAGCGCACCGGTGATTTCGGGTTCCATGGTGTACGTAGGGAACCTCGATAAAGTATTATACACACTATTGCTGGAGAACGGGGAAATCGTCGATGAACGTAGATGCAGCGGACGCATAAAAACATCGCCGTTGGTGTACAGACAATTACTTTTTCTTATTGTTGAAAGCCGATCACTTGTCGGATTTCAGGGGAGATCTCAATAATGAAACTGCTCCCGTATGTTTTCGCTCTGCTTCTTCTGCAAGGGAATCGAGATATATGCATGCCACAGCAGAATACCCCGGATAGTTCGGATACCTATGATTCTTTGTCCGCGTATTCGAGCATAAGTGTTGTGAGTCCGATCGGCGGAGTTCGGATCTATGTAGATACGTTATTTTTTGGTTTAGCTCCGCAGGAAAGCATTCGGGTGTCGAGCGGCTTTCATATCATGCGGTTCATTCATCCTGATAACCGCAACTGGTTCTTGCATGCCGTTGTGGAAACTGTTCAGCTGAAACCTCATGAGCATATTGTGCGCAATGTTAGATTCCCGCATCTATGCCGTATATCGACGAATCCGTTTAATGCTGATGTAGCGATTGGAGACTCAGTTTATGGTATAACGCCATTCATGATACCCGTGTTTGGTGAGAGCATCAGTTTATTCATCTCAAAGGATGGATTTCGAAGTATCACAACAGATCTTCCGGTCAACCGTCAACAATATCACCTCGATCTGGAACGATCCGTTATCCCGGATATAAACAACGAATCGCTCTACATTTCACCGATAACTTCAAAGGGGTATACGTCTGTTTACCTCTCCGCAGGTGCAACGGTACTAGCAGGGGCGGCAGCAGCTTATTGTAAGATTAAAGCTGATAATTATTACAATGATTATCAGCGAACGGGAGATGCGGTTGCCTTGGATAGGGTTCGTTCATTCGATACTGCTTCAGGGGTATCTCTTGTAGTTGCAGAAATGAGCTTTTTCTTGTTGTCGTATCTCCTTTTTTCTCAATGAAAACCGGAAAATCCCCGAAAATACTTGACTTTCAGCAACATCTCAATTATATTATGTCCACGTTCATATATCATTGAAAGTATGGGTATCCCCCAGAACAGAAAAGATGAGAAACCTATGAATCTTCCGACAATACCGCAGCAACCCCTTACACCTGATCTTGGCGAAGCCATGGAATTTGTTCGCAATGTTCCCGTCTTTGCCGATATTGAAGTCACGGAGCTGGCAAAAATTGTTCGTGTAGGCGTAAGAAAAAAATACAAAAAGGGGAGCATTATCCTGCTCGAGGAGGAAACTGGTGCGGCTCTTTTTGTCATCATATCCGGTAAGGTGAAAATAGTAAGAACAGATGACGACGGGCGGGAAGTTATCTTGTCAATTCTCGGCGAGAATGATTTTTTTGGAGAGATGTCGATTCTTGACGGACTTTCCCGGTCGGCGAGCGTAGTTGCAATCACAAAAACCGAACTTTTCATGGTTCACCGTCGCGATTTTTTAAAGCTGATGCAGGATGTCCCGTCGGTTGCGATTTCGCTTCTCAAGGAATTGACAATGCGTCTTCGCAAAGCCGATTCCCAGATCAAGAGTTTATCATTAAAAGACGCGGCCGGCAGAGTGGCGAACGTGATTGTTCAGCTGGCTGACGACATCGGAACAATCCGAAAGGGAAGAGTTGAAATTGATGAATTACCCCTGCAGCAGGATCTCGCGAATATGGCAGGTACATCACGTGAAACCATATCGCGTGTCATCCATAGTTTTATTAAGAAAGGGCATCTGGAACTCAGAGGCAACAAGTTAATTGTCGCCGACTACGAAAAATTTAAAAGTTTATTCGTATAACTCAATATGTCCCGGGAGGGAAAATGAACAAGAAGGCGGATTTACACATACACTCACTGTATTCCGATGGTATACTATCGCCGATCGAAATTGTGACGAGGGCGAAGCAGGCCGGTCTTGATATCATAAGTATTACCGACCACGACAGCATCGGCGGCATTGAGCCAGCAATAGAAGCCGGGCGAGATATCGGAGTAGAAGTTATCGCGGGGATTGAGTTAAGCGCCAACTACACCAGTACCGAAGTACATATCCTCGGTTACTTCATAGATTACAAGAATAATGAGCTTGTATCGTCACTGGCCGGATTTCGGAGTGAACGGCTAAAGAGAGCCGAACGTATCGTTGGGAAACTGAACGATATGAAGATCCCGATTACTATTGAATCCGTCCTGGGACATGTTACGGGTGATTCGGTCGGACGTCCCCACATTGCCAACACACTTGTGGAAGGAGGTCATGCCAACTCGTACCATGCGGCTTTCGATAAGTATATCGGTGACGGACGGCCTGCATATGAGCAGAAGTGGAATTTTTCGCCCGAAGAGACGGTCAAGTTAATTTCCAAAGCCGGCGGCTTATCCTTTCTGGCTCATCCGGGGAAATCGACGAGCGAGGAAATGATTGTACAGCTGATCAATGCGGGTCTCGATGGTATCGAGGTGATCCACCCGAGCCATTCCCCGGATTTGGTCTACTACTATAAGGGTATTGTAGATGAATACTGCCTCCTCGAAAGCGGTGGGTCAGATTTTCACGGCGGCGACCGGGGAGATGAAAATACATTTGGTAAATTTTCGATACCGGTCTCTACCATCGATATCATGCGTAAAAGATTGTTCTGAAATAAATTATCAATTCTTCTCAACATTCAAACAGTTCACCCTCTATGGCAAATATTCTCGAAGGAAAACTTCTCGCAGCATCATACCGGTTCGGCATAATCGTTAGCCGGTTCAATGAGTTTATCACGAAACGCCTCCTCGACTCCGCAATAGATTGTCTGCAGCGGCATGGCGCTTCTGAAAAGGAAATCGATATCGTTTTTTGTCCGGGCGCCTACGAAATACCGCAAGTTGCTCAGAAAGTTGCGCTGACAGGTAACCATGACGCACTCATCTGCCTTGGTTGCATTGTTCATGGAGATACCCCTCACTTTGAATACATCGCAAATACGGTCAGTGTGGGCATTAACCGCGTTGCACTTGAAACAAATGTTCCGATCGTTTTCGGCGTACTGACTACCGATACGCTTGAACAGGCAATCGAGCGGGCGGGAACGAAAGCCGGAAATAAAGGATGGGATGCCGCACTTTCGGCGATAGAACTCGCGGATCTCTCGAAAAAGATTTCCGGCAAAAAGAAATAATCAATACAAGAATCGGTGTGTGCTGTGCGAGCGTGCTGGCTGGTGATTGTCTTGTGGTGCTGGAGTGTGCCGGCACCCGGTGGACCCGGTGAATGGAAAAGTTACACATCAAAACGGCAAGTACGCGACATACAAACTGATCGCCAGGATACTACGATATACTGGGTCGCCACGAGCGGCGGCTTGCTCATGTATCACCCTGCCCTAAGTACTTTCGAAGAATTTACTACCTCAGAAGGCCTCCTTACTAATAGCGTAACAGCCCTTGCCTGTGAAGAAAATGGAGCAATCTGGATCGGGAGCCAGAACGGAGTTCTCCATCAGTACACTCCGTCAACCGGAGAATGGCGGTACTTTTCACAAATCGCTGATGATCAGGATCATGGAGCCGATAAGACCATTAATCATCTGAGTCTCCATGGAGACACACTCTTCATCCTTTCGGGTATAGGTGTGTCTCTCCTATCCGTGTCCGATGGCATATTCATTGAAAATTACCTTCACTCTCTGGTCGATGATGCGGTTTCATTCGTAATCATGGACAGCATGATGTATGTCGGTTCATCCGACGGGATTGCCTATACGTCTCTTTCCAATCCAAACCCCAGCGCCCCTGATCTTTGGAAACAATTTACTACGGCATCGGGATTACCGTCAAATCACGTGCATGCCATGGCAGTGGTTCAGGGATCGATCGTTGCCTGTACAGAAAATGGTATTGCCTCACTAACCGATACGGTTTGGCATCAACTTCCCGGCACATCCGGTATTAATGTTACGGATGTTGTGTCTTTCGGATCGTCGGCAAACTGCATCAGCAGGAATCAACTGTTCTCGTTTACCTTAGACACAGAAATTGAATTGATCTATTCTTTCACCGGCCAGTTGAGCATGATCGGAGGTCCTTCCATCCTCGGAACGGAAAAGGACGGTCTCCTTCTCAACCAGGGCGCAGAATGGATTACGGTTCTTCCACCCGGTCCGCCATCGAACAGGTTCGTTGGTATCGCCGTCGATCTGAACGGGATTCTCTGGGCGGGTACCGGAGCGCGGAACGGCGAAGGATTCATGAGTTATGACGGAAAGGAATGGAAGTGGTACACAACCCGCGAATATCCGGAATTCCGGTACAATGAATTTTATAAAGCGAGCATAGGGAGCGATAATACGAAATGGCTGAGTAACTGGGGCGGAGGAATAGTTCGAATAGACAACGAAGGAATCGTCAGAGAGACATTCAACACAACCAACGGAATCCCGCCCTGCATTCCCACAGACTCCACATATGCAGTTGTGGGAGGCGTAGCAGAGGATCAATCGGGACGTGTGTGGATAACCAGCCGTACGCCCCCCGGCGATACGATCCTTACACAGTACCTGCCCGGCGGTATTTTTGCATACCTCCGTGGTTGTATCCTCGGTAAGTGCGGTATGCGTCCCTACAATATCTTTACGGATGTCCTCATCGATTACTACGGCACAAAGTGGTTTTCCAACTACTCGCGGTTTGAACCCGAATCACCATCCGGATTTTACTACTACAATGAGGAAAGGGCATTGCCTGGGACGACGCTAGGATGGGGCAGGCTGACGACGACAGACGGATTGACGAGCGATAAAGTATGGTCATTGGCCCTCGATCGGGAAGGCGGCGTATGGATTGGGTCGGATCAGGGGATCACTATAATCTTCAATCCGGGTAATCCACGTGCAAGCGTCGCGCCCTACCACCCGCTCCGCGATCAGGTTATCCAGGCCATCGCGGTTGATGAGTGCGATAATAAATGGATCGCAACGAAGCGCGGAGTTTTTGTACTCTCACCTGACGGAACGTCTATTCTTGAACGGTATACCGTCGAAACGACGCGGGGTAAACTCCTTGATGATGATGTCAATTCCATCACTATCGATCACAGGACCGGTATCGTTTATATGGGAACCGAAAATGGACTCTCCGCACTCACGACACCCGCTGTAACGCCGGTCTTTTCTTACGGTGAAATTACTCTTTCGCCGAATCCCTTCTACATTCCCGGATCGAACACATTGACGATTGACGGTCTCGTATGGTCTTCCTCCGTCAAGATTCTTTCCATGAGCGGAAAGGTAGTGAAGGAATTCAGGTGTCCCTGCGGAAGAATAGGTTTTTGGGATGGAAAAGATGAGGAGGGCAACTATGCCCCCACAGGTATTTATCTGGTCGTGGCATACGCAGACAACGGAAATACAACGGCAATGGGCAAGCTTGCAGTCATAAGAAAATGAATTATTCATTTCACTAGACCAATACGGGAAATGTATCTATGGAATCCGTCGGCGTAAAATCAGAAAACATGTACTCTCAGCGTGTTCGTGCAGGGAAGCGCACATATTTTTTTGATGTGAAAGCCACACGTTCTACCCAGGATTACTACATTATCATTACTGAAAGCCGGCGGGTGGGGGAAGAAAAGTATGAAAAACACAAAATCTTCCTCTATAAGGAAGATTTTCAGAAATTCATAGACGCACTGACGGAAACTGTCGGTCACGTTGAAAGGGAACTCCTTGTAAAAGAGGGGAAGGAAGCCGATCGGTAACAGGTTGATTTCGTGATTTCCTTGACTATCGAGCGATTATTTTCTATATTATTGCTGCTTTTACCCATAAAAGCGGTAATTTTACGAGTTTGAAGTAACAGGTGTTCGATGAAAAGTAAAAAGCAGGGTGTCAGCGGGATTCAAATTCGTATTTCGGGACTTTCGAATGACGTCCATGAGTATCATTTCTCGGTTGAACCTCAGGACCTGCTTCTTGAGAAGAACTTCCGGACCAGGGTCGAAATTGATGCTCACCTTGACAAGACATCGCGTCAATTATTTTTAAGAACGAGTATCCACACTGTAGCTATGTTTCAGTGTGACCGGTGTTTAATAGAATTCAATAAGCCGTTGACCGCGGAATACTCGATGGTTTACGTTTATCATGATGATGAGATCGGACAGTACGATCCGGAGGAAGTCTCGGTCATAACGCCCGATACGGTTTCTTTAGAGTTAGCAGATGACGTCCGCCAGATGGTCGTTTTGTCTGTTCCCCTAAAGCTGCTCTGCAACGATACGTGCAAGGGTCTCTGCCCCGGTTGCGGTTGCGATCTCAATAACCGGTCATGTTCCTGTACACAGGAGCAGGTTACCGATCCACGCTGGCAGGGATTGCAAAATCTTTTAAACAAATGAAAACGAAAAGGAAAAACGACAATGCCTAATCCTAAACGAAGACAATCCAAAACTCGTGGTGCGAAGAGACGGACGCATTACAAAGCGAGTAAACCTTCCACTGGAGAATGTCCCAACTGTCACGAGCAAAAATTGCTCCACAGAGCATGCCCGAACTGCGGATATTACAACGGACGTTCCATTATTATTCCTAAAGAATCGTAAGACGCATTTTCCAGGCCTTTACAACCATCCCTTTTAATTATTCATGGTGGACGGAGTGCTGGACAAGAATCAAAAACCGGAAAATTTAATCTGACATCGTGGATTCCAATCGCGAAGATATCCGGATCGCTGTTGACGCAATGGGCGGAGATTTTGCTCCGAAGAATGTCATTGCCGGAACAGCCGCAGTAGTGCGCGAAACGTCACATCGATTTACAGTCGTACTTGTCGGTCCGGAAAACATCATTCGAAATGAATTACTGCAGTATCCTGATATTGAGGGAAAAGTGAGTATCGTCGATGCCCCTCAGGTGATCGACATGCATGACGAGGCAGTCGCGGGTATCAAGCAGAAACGCAACTCGTCGATCAGTATCGGCATGACCTTGCATAAGGAGGGGAAAGTACAGGCTTTTGTCAGCGCGGGTCATTCAGGCGCTGTTCTCTCATCTGCGACACTCATACTCGGGCGAATCGGAAATATCAGCAGACCGACGATCGGTGCTTTTCTTCCGTCAGAGCGGGGTGTTTGTCTCCTGCTGGATGCCGGTGCGAACGTCGATTGTAAGCCGCAGAATCTGCGCGAATTTGCACTCATGGGAAGTATCTATACGCGGGAGATGTTCAGTATCCCGCAACCGTCCGTCGGATTGGTGAGCATCGGTGAAGAGGAATCCAAAGGGAACGATTTGACGAGAGGTGCGTATGCGCTCCTGAAGGACAGTAAACTGAATTTCATCGGAAATGTTGAGGGAAGAGACATTCTGGCAGGCAAAGCCGACATCGTCGTATGTGACGGATTCATCGGAAACGTACTTCTGAAATTTGGAGAGAGTATCCCCGCCTTTTTCAAAAGCCGGTTGAAAAGTGCGGCAAAAAAGAACATCGCTCTGAAAATCATGGGACTTTTTATGAGGCAGGCACTGCGGAGAGTCATGAAAGGTATGGATTATGAAGAATACGGCGGAGTACCTATCCTCGGCGTCAAAGGAGTTGTCATTATTGGCCATGGTAAGTCAACCGCAAAAGCAGTAAAAAATATGATACTGCGTGCGGAGGAGACAGTTCGGAAAAATATCAATGAACGTATTCAAGAAGCACTAACTACAGTTTAATTATAACGGACAATACTATGCTACATCGTGCAACGATAACGGCGGTTGGTCATTATGTTCCTGAAAAAGTACTCACGAACAAGGATTTAGAGAAAATTGTTGATACATCCGATGAGTGGATAGTTTCACGGACAGGAATAAGCGAGCGCCGCATCCTCGAGAACGGTGCAACATCTGATTTAGCGTCAAAAGCTGTCCAGGCAATGCTGATGAACCGCGGCATCCAGCCGGAAGAAATCGACGTCATCATCGTGGCGACAGTCACACCGGATATGTTTTTCCCGCCAACTGCATGCCTGGTTCAGCATAATGTCGGAGCTAAACGCGCATGGGGATTTGATATCTCAGCGGCCTGTTCGGGTTTTGTTTACGCGCTCGTCGTGGGAGCACAGTTTATAGAAACAGGCGCTCATTCGAAGGTTGTCGTTGTGGGTGCCGATAAAATGAGTTCTATTACAGATTACACCGACCGTAATAACTGTATCCTCTTCGGTGATGCTGCCGCTGCGGTTTTACTAGAGCCGAGTGACGACCCCTCGCTCGGAATGCTGGATAAAAAACTGTACTGTGACGGATCGGGAGCGCCGTACCTCCACATGAAAGGAGGGGGCAGCCTCAATCCGCCAACGCACGAAACCGTCGATAAAAAGTGGCATTACATTTATCAGGATGGAAAAGCAGTTTTCAAGGTTGCAGTGGTAGGGATGGCAGATGTATCCACAGAAATAATGAAGAGGAACAATCTGACCGCAGAAGATGTTGATTACTTAGTTCCGCACCAGGCGAACCTCCGTATCGTTGAGGCAACCCGCGAAAGGATGGGGCTCAAACCTTCCCAGGTTATGATGAACATCAACCGGTACGGAAATACAACCGCTGCGACGATTCCACTCTGTCTCTCCGAGTGGTGGCAGGCAGGGAAGTTAAAAAAGGGAAACAGATTAATTTTGGTTAGTTTCGGAGCCGGGTATACGTGGGGAGGAATTTACCTCCGCTGGTCTATTGATGCACCGAAGGTTATCTGACCGATGGCGCAAGTTGCCTACATATTTCCCGGGCAGGGATCTCAGTATACCGGTATGGGAAAAGATTTGTACGAGAAGAGTGATCTGGCACGTTCTCTTTTCGACCATGCTGACTCGGTTCTCGGCATTTCACTGAGTCAGATCTGTTTTCACGGACCCGAAGAACTTTTACGGCAGACAGAAAATACACAACCTGCTATTTTCATCCACAGCGTGATTCTCACGAAGCTCATGCAACGCGGGGAAGCCGGGATGGTGGCAGGTCATTCGCTCGGCGAGTATACTGCCCTCGTATATGCAGGCGCACTCACGTTTGAGGACGGATTGCGCCTCGTGAGGCTGAGGGGTGAACTGATGCAACGTGCCGGTGAAAAGGAAAAAGGCACAATGGCAGCTGTTGTCGGTCTCGACGGAACGGTTGTCGATGAAATTTGCCGTGAAGCTTCGGATGCAGGCATCGTCCAGAGCGCGAATTTTAACTCTCCAGGGCAGATTGTAATCAGCGGTTCCGTGACAGGTGTCCGAAGGGCTATGGAGATTGCGAAAACATGGGGCGCCAAACTTGTTAAAGAGCTGGTTGTGAGCGGTGCGTTTCATTCGCCCTTGATGCAAAGCGCCCGCGAAGGATTAAAAAACGGTCTCGCAAATACTGCCATCGCCGATGCGCGGATTCCTGTCTATGCTAATGTCACTGGGAAAAGTGTACAGAAAGCAGAAGACATCCGTTCACTGCTGGATCAGCAGCTTACGAATCCGGTCCAGTGGGAAAAATTGGTAACAAATATGATAGCCGATGGAGCGGAGAAATTTATTGAATTAGGACCCGGGAAAGTGCTCCAGGGACTCGTGAAACGCATTAATGGTTCAGTCAATGTGAGCGGTATGGATAAGTATGAAGATATTTTTTTACATGAATAGGCAACAGGAAATATGATTACGGTAAATAACAGGATCGCGGTGATTACAGGAGCTGCTCAGGGGATAGGGAAAGCCATAGCGCTCAAATTCGCACACGCGGGCGCTGATGTTGTGATCGTTGATTCGAAGTTTGAGGGTGCGCTTGAAGTTGCAAAGGAAGTTGAAGCGATGGGGCGGAAGGCGCTTCCGGTGAAATGTAATGTCGCGGATTCAGAGCAGGTTGAGGCGCTAGTGAAGCAGGTGCAGGAGAAATTCCAGAAAGTTGACATTCTCATCAATAATGCCGGTGTAACGAGAGACAATCTTATGATGCGGATGCAGGAAGCTGATTGGGATCTCGTTCTGGACGTAAATCTTAAGGGACCGTTTTTGCTGGTGAAGGCTTTCAGTCCTCTCATGATGCGGCAGCGTTACGGCCGGATCATCAACGTTTCCTCGGTTGTAGGATTGATGGGAAATGCGGGACAGACAAACTATTCTGCATCAAAAGGGGGGCTTGTTGCCCTTACGAAATCTGTGGCAAAAGAGCTCGCGTCGCGCAATATAACCTGCAATGCGATTGCTCCGGGTTTCATAGAAACGGCCATGACGGAGAAGTTGCCTGATACAGTAAAAGAGAGTTATATTAAGGCTATTCCGCTGAACAGGTTCGGTAAAGTAGATGATGTCGCAAGCGCGATACTCTTCCTTGCTTCAGAGGAAGCCGGATACATTACCGGACAGGTAATAGGGATAGATGGCGGAATGTTCATGCGGTGAACCAGAGAGTATTTTAATGTTCCACAATTAACAATCATATCATTTCATGGAAGGAGTAATAGTATGGCGGATATAGAAGCGAAAGTGAAAGAGATCATCATGAACAAGCTGGGTGTGGAAGCATCACAGATAACACCGACTGCGTCATTTACGAATGATCTTGGTGCCGATTCTCTCGATACGGTGGAATTGGTAATGGAATTTGAGAAAGCATTTAATATCCAGATTCCGGATGAGGATGCCGAGAAGATATCGACGGTTGGCGATGTCGTCAACTACCTAAAATCAAAAGGGAAGTAACCTTTATTATAGTACAGGTTGGCAAACAAAAGATAGCACCAGTAAGGTGGGGAACCTATGAGCGCACAGGATACTAAACGGCGTCGGGTCGTCGTTACCGGAATGGGTGCCGTCACACCCATAGGGCTGACAATCGAGGAGTACTGGAATAATTCAATTGCAGGGAAATCCGGTGTCGGCATTATAACACGATTCGATGCGGCGAAGTACGATACAAAAATTGCAGCGGAGTTAAAGGGATTTAATCCATTAAATTACCTTGAACGTAAGGAAGCAAACCGGATGGATCCCTTCTCGCAATATGGCATGGCCTCGGCGGAAATGGCGATGAAAGACTCCGGTCTCGATCTGGAGAAAATTGATCGGGAACGCGCAGGAGTCATTTTCGGTTCGGGAATCGGTGGTATGCTCACATGGCATCAGCAGATGCAGATTTACTACGAGACGGGTGGCCCTCAGCGGATCAGTCCGTTTTTTGTGCCCATGATGATAGCAGACATAGCTGCAGGTCATATCTCGATGCGATATAAACTCAAGGGTCCCAACTATGCAACAACGTCGGCATGTGCGACATCCTCTCATGCGATCGGCGATGCATTCATGCATATCCAGCGCGGTGATGCCGATATCATGATTGCCGGTGGTTCGGAAGCCGCCATCACGCCATTGGGGGTCGGAGGGTTTAACGCTATGAAAGCTCTTTCTACCCGGAATGACGAACCGGAAAAGGCAAGCCGACCGTTTGATGCCAAACGCGACGGTTTCATAATGGGCGAAGGCGGAGGCGTCCTGGTACTCGAAGAACTGGAGCATGCACTTAGGCGTGATGCACGTATATATGCTGAGCTGGGTGGTATCGGATTTACAGCCGATGCACATCACATAACAGCTCCGGCTCCGGGAGGGGAAGGAGCGGTACGTTCGATGCGGCTTGCGCTCAAAGACGCAGGAATTGAACCCACCGAAATCGATTACCTCAATGCGCATGGTACTTCAACAGAGTACAATGATAAGACTGAAACTACGGCAATTAAGACTGTTTTTGGCGATTATGCCAGGAAACTCAGTATCAGTTCGACAAAATCGATGACGGGGCATCTCCTTGGTGCGGCGGGAGCCATCGAGGCAGTTATTACCATATTATCGATCGTACACGGAGCAATCCCTCCGACGATTAATTATGAATTTCCCGATCCGGAATGTGATCTCAACTACGTTCCAAACGTAGCGATTAAGAAACCGGTCCGCGTTGCGATTAGCAACACATTCGGCTTCGGCGGACATAACGCGTCAATATTGTTTCGCAAATATCCGGAGTAACCACATACCAACCTATGCAAACACTGCGCCGTTTATTTTCTCGACTGAGGAGAATCATCGGCGCCAGTGAGGCTGAGCGCCCGGCCGAAATCGATTTCCGCCGCCTTGAAGATGTCCTTCAATATAAAATCAGGGATGAAAGAATATTTTACGAAGCGCTTTCCCACCGTTCTTATCTCCAGGTGAGTAATCACAATGACACGCTATCCAACGAACGACTCGAATTTCTCGGCGATTCCGTCCTCAACCTGGCTGTCGGTGAGTACCTCTTCAACCATATGACTGATGCCAATGAAGGAGACCTTACAGTACTCCGATCAAGGTTCGTTAACAGAAATGCTCTCAGCAAAATTGCACATGAACTGGGACTCATGAATTTCATCCTCATGAGTCCGGGAGCGGCACAGGTCCCCGACCGCGGACTGGAGACCATCCTTTCCGATGCATTTGAGGCAATCGTCGGCGCTCTATACGTCGACGGCGGATACCGTGAAGCGGAGAAATTCGTCGAGAGATCCCTGCTTACATCTCTCCAGCGCGGGGGAATGAAGGTCGAAGATGATAATTTCAAGAGCCAGCTCCTCGAACGTGCTCAGGCATGTGGTCACGGAATCCCGCGCTATGTAACTGTGAGCGAGACCGGCCCGGACCACGACAGGACGTTTACTGTGGAAGTTTTCATAGGAAGTGATTCTTGCGGGAAAGGAAGCGGGAAGAATAAGAAGGCTGCAGAACAGGGTGCGGCCAGAAAAGCGCTGGAAGTCTTCAATCCGGAGAAAGAGAACAGATGAAAAAACTCACCGACCGTGAGATCGCATCTATCCTTCGGACTGCAAAAATGATAGCGGTCGTAGGTGCTTCTGATAATCCTTCCCGTGATAGTTACTCAATCATGAACTTTCTCCTCAAACATTGGTATACCGTCATTCCGGTCAATCCCCATTATCAGTCGGTTCTTGGACTACAATGCCATCCCTCTCTCAGCGACATTCAGGGAGAGATTGATATTGTTGATATTTTCCGACGAGCTGACGAGGTGCCTTCCACTGTGGAGGATGCCATCCGCGTAAAGGCAAAAACGGTGTGGATGCAATTGGGCGCTTACAATGAAACTGCGGCAGAACGAGCCGCTCAAGCCGGATTAAATGTGATATCCCATCGATGTATCAAGGTGGATTACCTGTCATTAATTGGCGCTTAGCGCTTACCGCATGCGATACATTTACATTATTTTCGCTCTATGGAGATTTTCTCTCTTCGGGTACCAAAGCCCAGAGATGTCCGATACGAATCAAGTGAAATCGGATTCACTCTACCGCGTTGAATCA
>CAYGXH010000001.1:0-41850 GCA_964353675.1 uncultured Chlorobiaceae bacterium | reverse complement strand
GACCGCTGATAACTGGACGTACGGCGTGCAGGGACCAACACAAGCTGTCAAGGATACCATCCGTGTCAATGAGCCGTTTCAATTCGCACCTATCACTCAGCAGTCACCTGAAGAAGCATACATCTCCGTCCTCGAACACGGCGGCGCATCACTGCCGAAGCGCGACTCTGTCGATCTGCGAATTGTGTGGGAAGTTAAGAATGATACGGCGCTGTATGGAGGTCTAACTGGCGCGAATTCGGGTATCATCGACTCCCAGAATGACGTCGGAGGGTGGCACGTATTAAATTCGGCAGAACCGCCTGCGGATACTGACCACGATGGAATACCGGATGATTGGGAAATTTTACACAGTTTAAATCCGGCTGATACATCAGATGGAGCTTTTATCAATCCAGACGGATATTCCAACCTGGAGCATTATTTGAACAGTCTCGTTCCACAATATCCGACCCATGTTGATGAAATTAATGTGACAGAGATTGTAAACTACCGTATACGATCCAATTACCCAAATCCGTTTAATCCTGTCACGGAAATCGAGTTTGAAGTACCGTATCGGAGCATGGTGAAGTTGGAAGTATATTCTATCGCCGGAGCATATATTACAACGCTCATGAACGACATTGTCGATGCGGGAATTCACCGGGTTACTTTTAATGCAGCAAATCTGAGTTCGGGTCTGTACGTTTCACGGCTATTGACCGACAGAGGAATGGAAACAAGAAAGATGTTATACCTGAAGTAGGTTTTAAGTGCATCTAGCCGTGAAATGATTATTAATAGTTTAATTATCAGGAGCCTACATGTATTTTGATACATTTTTACCAGTGCCCTGCATCCGTAGGTTGTATGCATCCTGTGGGAATGCTGTAAAGCGCTCCCCAGGCAGGCAGAGTGCGCGGAATCTTTTCCTCCTTGCCATACTTATCCTTATCACTGTCGTTTCGCTCCCTGCTCAGAATGTTGGAAAATTGTCTGGCGTGGTGAAAGATGCTGAGTCGGGCGAACCGCTGGTCGGGTGCAATATTACAATAATCGGTACGACGATTGGAGCTTCAACCGATCTGGAGGGAACGTTTTTTATTTTGAATATTCCTCCAGGTAAATATGACATTCAAGCTTCAATAATTGGGTATCAGCGAACAGTGCAGCGTGATGTCATTATCAATAGCGGACGAACAACCCCAATAGAGTTTCGTTTGTCCTCAGAAGCATTGATTCAGCAGGAAGTGATTATTCAAGCAATCCGTCCGGATGTCGAGCCTGAAAAAACTTCTACCAGTGCGATAATCCGTCCCGAGGAGATCACATCCGTCGCCGGCGTAAGGGATGTGGGTGACGTTCTCCAGCTTGCTGCCGACATTACCGACGGCCATTTCAGAGGAGGACGCACCGGCGAAGAATTTTATACTTTGCAGGGCATGGGCATAGTCAATCCCCTCAACAACGCAACCGCATTCATGCCTATAATGAGCGCGGTAGAGGAAGTTGAGGTCATAACGAGTGGCTTCGGTGCTCAGTACGGTAACGCGCAATCGGGAGTTGTGAACATCTCGATGAAAGAAGGAAAGTCCGATAGATGGAGAACGAAAGTCGAGACCCGTATGCGTGCACCGGGACGCAAACACTTCGGGTCCAGTGTTTATGATCCGGGCAAGAACCCCTACATGATAGGCGACAGCGTCTATGTCCCGCACTCGAATCCATATCTTAAATTGTTGCTTGAAACGAATACCTGGCTGCTTGGAGATCCGCAAACGAACACGCCCTACTACACATCGATGGGTTCCGGACTGAAGGATCGTTATGGCGGAGATACGCTCGTTCAGCTTCAGGTAGCACGAACTCTCTGGCGGATGCAGATGCGGAGGGATCTGTACCGTGATTACGGAAAAGATGTCGATTATTCCATTGAAGCTTCGACGGGCGGACCAATAGATGAAAACATACGGATGTTCCTCGCGCTGAGGCGGAATATCGTCTGGCCGGTATTTCCCACTGAATTGCCAGATATACAGTATCAGGTTATGAGTAATATTGCCACTGATATCGGAAGGGGTGCATCGCTGCGGATCAGCGGAGGATTCACGGAGGACAACAGCAGTGTGTTCCCAAGTTCGAGCAGTCTTGGATACTACAATTGGCTCTGGGACAGAATTACGGCTATAAATTATCAGAAGAGAACCAACCTCCAGCTCGGCGCGCGTTTTTCCCATACGCTGAGTCCAAGTACCTTTTATGAAATCAAACTGAATTCTCTGTGGACGAAGAGGAAAGTGGGATCAACCCCATCACCGTCCTCTGTCGCAGATTCCTTAATCGTTAACGATCTGAATTACCAGATCGACTGGGATAAAATCATACCGCAGACCGTCCGCTCCCCTGACGAATTTTATTACCTCAGAGGCGATGATGTTTTCAGGGACGAGCTGACGCGCACGATATCCGCCGATGCATCCATAACAAGCCAGGTAACGAAATCGCATCTGCTTAACGGCGGTTTTCAGTTCAATTCCTATGGCATCGATGTCTCTAATTACCTTAGCGTCCGCGATGGCGCGGGCGGGGCGGTCGAACTTTACGAGGCTAATCCGTTTGAAGCTGCTTTCTACGCGCAGGATAAAATGGAATTCAAGGGAATGATAGCGAATGTCGGCTTAAGAATGGATATCTGGAGCTCGCAAAGCGATTACTACACCGATCTGTTTAATCCTTACCGTATAGTTGATTCTCTCGGAAATCCTTCGAATGACCCGGATGCTGCCTCGCGGGAAAAGGCTCCAATACTCGGCCGCCTCCAACCGCGTGTTGGCGTATCGTTTCCTGTTTCCACATCTACCGTTTTCCACCTTAACTACGGCGCGTTTATGCAAAGACCTTCTTTTCAATACATTATTTCATCGCGCGTGCAGCAGGCGGTATTAAGACCGATACGCCTCGGCAACCCTACGCTGAAACCTGAAACAACAAACAGCTACGACATAGGTGTCATGCAGGGGTTGGGTGAAGGATTCACTCTCGATATAAGCGGATATTATAAGGATGTCAAGAATCTGGTTGAAATGGCGATCTTTACTTCCGATCAATCCTATGAAACTTACTTCAACAGGGATTACGCCGACATACGCGGATTCCGGATCGCCCTTACAAAAAAACGTGGTCCATTTACCGGATCGGCAAACTATCAGTTCAGCGTCGCGACAGGCAAGAGCGCGACAACTTCAAATGCTCCCCCGACCTTCATCAAAGATCCGCTCACCGGGGAAGTAATCACTAAACTGGATAAAGTGCCTGTCAGAGATATATTGCTCAACTTCGATCGTACGCATAACTTAATACTTAATCTCGCTTTTGAATCAGGAAATGAAGGAGAGATGGAACCATTCACAAATATGACTATATCTATCAGTTCATTTTTCAAGAGCGGTCGTCCTTATACCTCATCAAGAAATACGAAGCTCATAAACGGCGCCCGGACGCCCGCCGAATACACCACGAATGCGAAAATTATCAAGAAGATTCCAAACTTCTTCGGCACGAGCGCTTTTGTTTACCTTGAGGTGTTCAACCTTTTCGACAATAAAATCCTCAATTATGATTACATCTTCTCAACGCCGGATGCGGGATCGACGAATAACCGGATCAAGTTTTACGAGGATTATGCAATCGATAATCCGCAGAATGGAATACTGTATTGGCAGGATACAAATATTCCGTCCCAGGCGTTCGCGGTTGATCAGTCGTTTTTGATTTACGATAACGCTCCACGCTCGTTCAATCTAGGTTTTGTGGTCGAATTCTAAGGGATTTAATGATATGCATAAGATAAAAATCAAACATATCGCATGGGTAGTACTTCTCTCTGCGCTTTATATTTCGGTCGTATCCGCGCAACTCCGCGAGTTCAAAATTCATACACGTGGTATGCTTCACCAGACTGTCTATAATACAGGCGAACTGGGAAGAACGTATGATAACGGAACGGCCGGTATGCTGGTAGGATATCCTTCGATGGAATGGCCCCCCAATTCGTACCTAATCATTGACAGAAAGGAATATGCGGGACAGCATAATTCTTTCGGAGGGGGTTTGTATATCGGCGGCACAAAGGCAGGCATCAGGCAGTACGTGTATTGCGGCGCCGTATCGGATAATAACGGAAACGCGACTCAGGTAGAAAATGTCTACAGCAATCCGATATCCATAGATCGGATCGAAAATTATCCAGTGCTGTCCGATGGCGCCCTGAATCCGGATTTTGATCCGGATGAAGCGGAAGAGAAAATCAAAGCGAAATGGGGTACACCGCTCGGCATTGTAGTCACGCGGACGAGTCGTGCCTGGAGTTATCCGGGATACGACAGCCATATCATATACGAATATGAATTGGAGAACAGCACATCAGACACTATTGCTGATGCTTTTGTCGCGTGGGGATATGGATTCTGTACGTCGATGTTCGGGTATGAGCGAAAGTACAACAGGTGGGCGGAAGCCGATACGCGCCAGGCAGATCAGTTCGCGAGGTACGACTTCAAACGATACATGTCCTATAATCACGACCGGATCGGAAAACCCGACTCGGTATTCTTTGATGTATGGTCAAGACCCAGTGATAGAGGCGGTCTCAATTCTCCTCAGGCAGCCGGACTCATTATGCTGTATTACGATTATGACCATCTTGCAGTTAAAGGAAAAACCGGCATTTATGTGAGTCCGTCCGATACAAATTTCGTATGGGATGAAAACAATAAAATCAAGCAACCCTATCTTAATCGGTATGAGAACGGCAACCTCTATCCAACAAAACTGCAAACCTGGCTCGATCCACTAAGCCGGAAGAGCAGTGTTTTTAAATCACAGAATGATTCCCTCTACTTTTTCGGTGATCATTACTATTGGTTCGGGCGCGCGAAACCGTCTCAGACTCTCGGATGGAGTCAGCCCGCATGCCGTGGGTATGGTTTCGGGCCGTACACACTTCCACCCCAGGAAAAGATGTGCTTCGTCGTTGCCGAAGTTGTGGGTTACGGACCCGGTGTGGCAAGCGATAGTATCTATATGGACCTTGGAGGAGGTCTCCGTGGAGAACCCGAGCCATATCTTCATCCTATCCCAAGCTGGTATCAGGAGCTGACATACCCATACGTCGGGACACCGGCGGTGATAGGAAGCAATTACCTCCAAACGCATCCGTTGCCATGGTATGTTGATCCAAAAGTAGTATCAATTCGTGATGTGGCAGACCGGGCGATTGAAATGTTCACCGGAAGGGATCTTATAAAATATGATACTATGCAGTACGAACCCCGTAATTCCCGACCTGACGTATTAGATCCATTAAAACCATTAGGAGCATATAACACCACCAGCATACCATGCCCCGCGCCCGTTATCACGGTCGAAAACACTCGTGCAGCCGTAAACAAGATTACGTGGGGACCGCAGGTTGAGGAATTCAATGCTCCAAGACTCCATGGGCTATTCCAATATTATCGGGCATTGCGGGCAACACATCCGCTCGGACCCTGGACACTTATGGACAGCGTGGCAAGGAGGGATCCACGTTACTTTTTCGATTCTGTCTATGTTCTGCTTGATACTTCAAGCAACATCGGTGATTATTGCTACTATGCAGTTGTTTCTGTGGATTCACTGGGAGGAAAAAGCGGAATGACAAATATAACTCCCCATGAAACACAGGCGCCGGCCGTAGCAACACTGGGGAAGGTGTACGTGGTCCCTAATCCGCTGGTTGTAACCAATAGCCTGACCGGTAGTGATCCAAACGGTGAGGTAACGGACAGATTACAATTCTACGGACTGACCGAACATTGCACCATAAGAATATTTTCCTACAGCGGTCAGCTCATACAGACCATCAAACATGATGTAGATGCTATTAACAATCCATGGTATCAAGTTTCGAGGAATAATCAGATCCTCGCCTCCGGAGTGTATTTCTTTGTCGTTGAGGATCAAAGCGGTGCCAGGACGCATGGCAAGTTTGTCATTATACATTGAACGAAGGGCAAAGAGGTGATGAATAACATGTATAAAATTGTTTTGACACTCGCTGCGATGTGTGCTTTTTCATCGGGTGTGGTTGCCCAGAAGGTGGGAAGCACTTCAATGCAGTTCCTGCATGTGATGCCTTGCGCTCGAGGTGCGGCATTAGGCGATGCATACTCCGCCTGGGCATCAGGTGCCGAAGCTCTCTTCTGGAATCCCGGCGGACTCGCGATCATCGAGAACCATGAACTGACGTCTACATATATCAACTGGATTTTCGATACTCAGCAAGGAGCGCTGGGTTACGCTCTTCCGCTCAGCGGATTCGGCGCAGTAGGACTTCAAATACAATATGTTGATTTCGGAGAATTTGAGGAAACGAGTGTTGCGGCCCCGTACATCAAGGATCCGGATGCACCCGGTATGACGGGCAGGACATTTCATCCATTCAGTTATCTCATTGGACTTTCGTATGCACGAAGTCTGACCGATAAGTTCTCAACCGGCATCAGCCTCAAGTATGTACACGAATCGTTGTTCGGCGGCCAGACTGCACTGGCTATGGTCAGTCAGGATAACTATCAGAACGTCCATACATGGGCGGATGGAATTCTGTTTGATTTTGGTGTCAGATACCATACCGGATATCGGTCAATTCAGATTGCTGCCTCGGTACAAAACTTCGGCGCAAATGTGAAATATGCTAAGGAGTCAAATCCGGTCCCGCTCCTCTTCAGGTTCGGCATCGCGGCGAATGTCATCGGAGCGGATGCCCTGCTTTATAATCAGGAGAAAAACCGTTTAGGCGTAGCTTTTGACCTTTTCCAGCCGAACGACTATACCCAGCAGGCACACCTCGGAGTCGAATATGAGTTTATGCACTCATTCTCACTGCGGTGCGGTTATAAGTTTAATTACGATTACGAAGGACTCACTCTCGGCGCCGGGATCAGACAATCAGTCGGAACTGTCGATCTGTTGCTGGACTATAGTTATGGGTCAATCGGTACCTATTTGGGGAATGTACAGCGTATCAGCTTAGGAGCAATACTAAAATGATGCACTATTATAATACACTCATGCGCTTAAAATACATGATTGCCTGTCTTCTGATTATTCAACAGGTATTCTCACAGGGATTAAGCGATCCTCTCACCATACAGGGTATAGACCATAACGTACTTTCCTCCGCTGCATCAAGGGCGATGGGAGGAACAACCATAACTATCGTGAATGATGCCGGAATAATGTTCTCGAATCCTGCGTCTCTTCAGTCGCTCAATGGAATACAAATATCGCTCGGAGGGCTAGGACAATTTTCCAAATCTGAACAGGTTCAGCACTATACCCCTTTAAAATACTACTCCAATTTAAGTCTCCTCATGGAAGGATTGACCGGATACATAAGTGATCCGGACTCGCTCCATCCCGGTTTGAATCCCGGTGATACTGTACAGAGGCCTTTCGATAATATAGGTCCGAATTGGAATCGTTCGAAAAACAGAGGTGTTCCTCTCCAGGCGTTCCTCGCAATACCGTTTTCTTTTGGCGAAACAAGATTGACATTCGGTGTTGGTACCATAGAATATGCGGATTTGAATCAATACTACCAGAATAATAATATATTGGCACCCCATATCGGTTCAGAACGACCCATCCCTATACCGTTACCTCCTAATAATCCGGATTCAACCGTACCGGTCCAATGGTATAAGTACTTCAGAAGCCGCGAGGGATCTGTCCGGGGTTACGGGGCGGCTCTATCGGGATCGATCTCAGATAAAATATCTCTGGGCATGAGCGGTATGATACTCGACGGACGCACGGATGACGTCCAGGATTTCCTCGGTCGCGGTAAGCTTGTATTTTTTTATAACTACTTCCGGCTTGATTCTGTTTACCAACGGATTGTCGAATCAGGGACCTCGGATTACAGCGGATACGAATGCACATTCAGCGGAATTTACCGCGGAGCACATATTAACGTAGGATTTTCGCTAAAACCACCAACGACAATCACGCGCAAGTACACAACGGAGATACAGTTCGATACTTCAGGCACCCCTTCGCTTAGTACAATCAGAGGAGAGGATAAGATCAAACTTCCGTGGCGCGGGACGTTCGGGCTTACAATATTTCCGATTCAGAAACTCGTAGTCGGCCTGGAATATGAAATACGTCCGTACACTTCAGCAGTGTACACTACATCGGATGGCATTAGGTCAAATCCCTGGCTCTCAGCTTCTGTGCTTCATCTGGGAGTAGAGTACCGTCCGCTCGCGTGGCTTGCTCTGCGTTCAGGCTTGCGGGGTCAGGCAGAAGTATTTGAACCGGAAGGAAATCCTATAGCAGGTGAACCGGTCACCTATTCAGTATACTCCGCGGGATGCGGGATATCGTTTTCAAATATGCAGTTGAATTTGACGTACGAGTACTTCTCCATGAAGTATCAGGATGTATGGCAGACGAATGTTAACCATAATTCTGAACGAAGGCATTGCATTGTGGCAGATTTGGTCTATTTCCTGCCTAAGTTCTTATAGAGAAAATATAATTGGAAAAAAAAGACATAATTAAAATTAAGGCGAAATTTTATTCTCAAACATTTTCGTCGGTATCAGACACTAATCAACAATTTATAAAAGGAGATACAATATGAAACCTTTTAACCTTCTTTGCGCGATTCTTGTTGTCATACTGTTTTCATCCGTTGCGGTAATGGCACAGGCGAACGGAGATTTCAAATCGATAACCACGGGTGTTTGGAGTGCGACATCAACTTGGCAGACATTTAACGGATCAACTTGGGTACCAGCTTCGAGTGCACCAACCGGATCCGAAGTCATCACTATCCAGAGTGCGGACTCAGTCTACATCGATGTTGCAGTTTCAATCACAGATACTCTGAAGAACCAGGGTAAACTTGGCGGAACGGTAAGTCTGACCATTGCAGATGGCGGGATTTATCAGCATGATCAAAATAACGGTTCACTCCCGGTATGTACATGGGCTGACGGATCGACATGTCATGTGACCGGTTACGTGACCGGTAGTAAACCCAATAATGCCAACCAGAATTTTTACAATTTTATTTGGACGTGCAGAACTCAGACAGCGAATGTTGATCTATCCATGAGCGGAAACACAATCCGCGGTAATTTCACCGTCAATAGTACAGGCGATGCCGTCCCAAACGGACGCGTTTATCTGACGAGTCCTGCCGGGTATTCCAGCCCCATAACGATAAATAATATTTCTGTTACAGGCGGGGCCTTCGCATCAAACGGTTCGGGTTCGAGTGCATCGATAGAGGTAAATACGCTTGGTGATATTTCCGTAACTGGCGGAAACTTCAGCGTGAGCAGGGGAAGCGGTACCGATGTTTTATGGAGACATTATGGTGATTTCGATGTAGCCAATGCCACTCTGCAAAATTCTGGCGGCTCTGCACGAACACAAAAATTTATATTCGCAAACGTCGGCACCGTACAGTTTATAACGTTAACGAATGTTACCTACGGTACCGGCTCGAGTCCTTTCACTATACAGGTTGACAGCGGAGTTAGGCTGAATATGGGTACGACCGAGATAAGCAGTTCTAATACGGGAAGCTTTATTTTACTGCCCGGCGCAACACTTGCGACCGGACATCCTGCCGGTATTAACGGGAGTATCCAATGTACTGGAGGCAGTGCGGGCGGCGGTAATGTACTGAGTCCGGACGCCAATTATATCTTTAATGGCACAACAGCACAGGTAACCGGTACACTGATGCCGACAACGGTAAACAATCTTATGATCAACAACTCAGCAGGCGTAACCCTGACGCAAACGACAACTATAAACGGCATGCTCAGGTTAGTCGCCGGTGTATGTGATAATACGATACCGTTTATCCTTGGACCCAGCGGATCGATTTTATATGAAGGAGGAAGCTTGTTAGTTCCCGTTTCCGTAAATTTACCAGACGAAACGACAATTCCTCAAACATTTTTTGTGGACCAGAATTATCCTAATCCGTTCAACCCGTCAACTGAAATACGGTTCGGATTACCGGTTGAATCATTCGTTATCGTCAGGATTTTTGATGTCCTCGGCCAGGAAATCACGACCTTAGTAAAAGGGCATATGAATGCCGGTATACACCACTTACAGTTTGCTCCGTCAAATCTCTGTTCCGGAGTGTACTTTTACAGCATTCAGACCGATCGCAACGTCGATATAAAAAGCATGATGCTCGTAAAGTAATATGAAGCGGGATGATATCGAAGAATAATTATAGCCGTAAGGATTGAAGCAGGTGTGTGCGCAATGTAACTGCACTCATCTGCTTCTCAGTAGCGTTCGGTCGAAGCGGCAGTAATCAATCTCAAGAGATGAAAATCGTTTATCTATATATCGCCACAGTTCTGTTTTTCTCCGGATGCTCCGGGCAGCAGGCAGAGTTTAAAATTCTCAAGGATGCGACGTGGTCTCAGCGGATCGCGGAGACGTTCCTCCTGCGGCATCCGGGCAGTGTGACGTTTGATTCCGGTTCACCGAATCAAAAGTGGAATTATGAACAGGGCTTGATGCTCGTTGCACTGCATCGTATGTGGATTCATTCGGGGGATGAAAAATATTTCGAGTTTATCAGGAAAAACCTGAATCAGTATGTCGATGACAATGGAGGGATACGGACTTATCCATTGGCCGACTACAATCTCGACAATATAGGACCTGGGCGAGCTCTTCTCGAGGTCTATACGAAAACAGGTCAAACAAGGTACCTCGCTGCAGCAGATACGCTTCACCGACAATTAAGGGAACAACCCCGTACCAATGAAGGCGGATTCTGGCATAAAAAGATATATCCCTACCAGATGTGGCTCGATGGTTTGTATATGGCAGAACCTTTCTATACTCAATATGCCGTCATGACACACGATACCGCCGCATTTGATGATATTGCCAACCAGTTTATATGGATTGCAAGTCATACGAAAGACAGTGCAACCGGATTATTTTATCATGGGTGGGACGAAAGCAAAAAGCAGAGTTGGTCGAATCCGGTGACCGGTGCATCACCGTCGTTCTGGGGTAGAGCCATGGGGTGGTACATGATGGCTCTGGTCGATGTGCTGGATGATTTTCCGCCGGAGCACCGACAGCGTGACATCCTCGGTAAATTACTGAAGGATCTTGCCGCCTCTCTTTTAAAGTACCGAGATCCGGAGACGAATCTGTGGTTTCAAGTGGTGAACGAGGGGAAACGGGCGGGTAATTACCTCGAGACTTCTGCATCGTGTATGTTTGCATATGCATTTGCAAGAGGAGTAAATCGCGGATATCTGGGTGAGGAATTTTTCAGAATCTCCGAAGAAACATTCGAGGGTGTGGTGAAATACCATGTAAGCACTACAGAAGATGGATTGATAGATCTTTACGGGACGTGCCGCAGTGCAGGCCTCGGCGGTAATCCCTATAGAGACGGCAGCTATGATTATTACCTCAGCGAACCGAAACGTACGAATGACATGAAAGGAATAGGGCCATTACTCCTCGCGGCAATTGAACTCGAAAAGGGGAAGAAGTCACGAGTACGGCAATGAAAAGGCCCTTTGGTTGTGTATGGATCACTGTTCAGTGAAAGAAAGGGATAGGAAGTGAAAAAGAGACACATAACACTTGATGATATCGCCAGACCCTTGAAAGTATCACGCGTGACGGTCTCAAAAGCCTTGCGGGGGCATCCGGATATTTCTATTGAAATGACAAAACGCGTAAGGAAAGTCGCAGCCGAGCTTGGATACTCTCCAAACATCATGGCGAGGAACCTTTCAACGAGGCGAACAAACATGATCGGTCTGGTTGTGCCGAAGATAGCTCATGCATTTTTCGGAGCCGTCATCGAAGGTGCCTATGATACGGCATTTGAAAACCAGTATGAGACAATTCTAACCGTCTCACAGGAAAGCACTGTCCGCGAATTGAAACACCTGCAGACTCTGGTTGCCATGAGAGTTGATGGAATTATCATTTCTATTTCGCAGGAAACACAGGACATGGAACGCTTCCGATGGATCAGAAAAATGGGAATCCCACTCGTATTCATGGACCGTGCTCCCGATCCGCCTCTCGCAGGTTTCAGTACTGTTCTTACAGACGACCACGAAGGTGCCTATGAAGCGGTGGAACACGCCATTAAAATCGGTTATCGTAAACTCGGATTTCTGGGTGGAAATACAAACATCAACATAGGAAAGAACCGATTACAGGGTTTTCAGGATGCTCTGAAAGAGTACCGAATTCCCCTCAATCGCGAATGGATAGTAACAGGAGGGCACGGGAAAGATGATGGGTACGCAGGTTTCAAACAACTCTATAATAAAGGGATACTGCCGGAATTCATCCTTACAGCCACCTATCCTGTTGCACTTGGTGTTTATGAAGCTGCAAAAGAACTCGGGATAAAAATTCCGGATGATATTGATATAATCTGCTTTGGTGACAGCGATGTCGGGCGTTTTCTCTCTCCTGCCATCAGCGTGGTCCGACAACCGGCAAGGGAATTAGGAGCACGGGCAGTTCAGGTTCTACTGGAAAGCATACAGGATCATGAAGCGATACGGGAACATCATGTCATTCTTCCGACACAGGTGGTGATTCGTGAGACCTGTTCCTGTAAACGTGCACAAACGGCTAACGTGCCGGATGTAAATAAAGCTATAAAAAATCCATAAACGGTTTAACCACATCGTGAGAAACGACATCGGTTTTTTTTAGAAGAATTCTACTCGAACTATCATTTAGAAAGGAGTCTTTATGAAAAAGCTGGCAATTTTCTTTGTTGTAGGATTGCTGATGGTGATGCTGTCGAGCAGATCTGTCAGTCAGAGTACCGGTGATTTCCGAACGCATCAATCGGGTTCATGGTACGATACCAATACTTGGGAACAGTTTGACGGTGCCGTTTGGGTGTCGCCAGCACCGGCTCTTCCCGATACACTGCATATGACAACAATCCTCAGCGGTGATAGTGTCGCGCTGATAGATACAGGTAAAACATATGTTGGCGCTTCTGTCATTCAGGCAGGCGGTACGCTTGCTGTAGGGATAGTCGGAGATACCACCGTTACCTTGTGCATTGCTAACGGGACGATGAACGTGTATGGAACGATGGTACAGAAAGGAAAAGTTTCTACAGTGTCCGGGTGGTATGCAATAACAACTACAAGTACGGGCGATCTGGTGATTGGAAACGGGGGAATATTCCACCAGGAACAAAATGGTAAAAATGGCGGAACAACGCCTCATGCAGTATGGGATGATGGTTCCACACTTCTGGTAACGGGATTAGATTCCGCTACTTCAGCTGGAGGTCGACCCGGCAGTTACTATAACATCATCTGGAACTGTCCCGGGCAGGTGGTAAACGCCAACATGGGAATGCATCCGCCGACGGGAACGGTCGATACTACGTCTTATATTCGTGGTGATCTCACAGTCCTGAGCACGGGCTTGAGCAGAGTATATTTCTGCGGTCCGAATGCCGGTGTGGATACACAGCGTAATGTTACCCGAGTATTTGTCAATGGTGATATCACAGTATTAAACAAATCGATCTTATCCTCCAACGGAACAAGCAAAGCGTATACTGATATTATTGTGACTGTTTTGGGTAATATAGAGGTCCGGGATAGCGCGTCCCAGGTTTCTATTTCAAGGGGCTCGCAATCAGCTGCCGGAACAGCAACATGGTACATTCAGGGTGATGTATACTACGGACCGAAGACTACTAACCAGAACTCAACAGATCCTAATACAGGTGCGACGTCGAACGGTAAGTTTGTTTTCAATAAGGCAGGAACACAGACAGTAACCCTCGACTCTGCGGTTGCATGGTCAGGAGCGTGCAACATGCAGTTTGGCGACAGTGTTACAGTAACGACCGTGAATATAGGCAACAGTCCGTTCATAGGTTCGGGCGCTACGCAGCGTATCAAACATAACGCGACTGTAATCGCCGGACCGGACGGCTATATCGGCGGCGGGACCAATGCGAACCTCATACCAAGTAGTTTTACAATCGAAGACGGCGCTGCCCTGATAACTGCTTCTGAAAATGGCATCCGCGCGACAGGTATGGGCAGTTCCGGCGCTGTTCGCGTGAGCGGAGACAGGAATTATGCAACAGCAGCAAACTTCGAATACAATGGCACAACCCTACAACGGCTTGGCAGCGGATTCCCGGCTTCTGCAAATAATCTTACAATTAATAATGCGGCGGGTGTTTTTGTTGATTCGGTCTCTGCGTTTACAATAGATGGCACACTTGCCGTCATAAGCGGCGATCTCGATTTAAATGGCTATACTATCACGCTCGGACCGGCGGGACTTTTAAGTGAAACTTCAGGTAACACTGTCACAGGTACAAGCGGAGTGATAACAACCACCCGAACGCTTACTTCTCCCAGCAGTGCTGTAAACATCGCCGGTCTGGGAGTGCAGATCGGCTCCGCAGCTGATCTCGGCAGTACAATTCTCACGCGGGATCATGCTGTGCAGGGAGTGATGAGTGTAAAACGGTATTTTGATATTAGACCGACGACAAATACCGGATTGAATGCCACTTTAATCTACCGGTATGACGCAAGCGAACTCAACGGATTGGATGCTGCCACTATGCTGTTATGGAAGTCGGAGGATGGAGGTCTGACATGGGGCAATCAGCCTGCAGCAAATAATGCCGGACAGCATACGCTGACTGTAACCGGTCTGAATTCATTGTCACGTTGGTGCGCGTCGGATCTTGCTCATCCGCTTGATGCTGCGACGCTTCCTGTTATGGTAAATCTGAACTGGAACATGATATCACTTCCTTGCATGGTAGTCGATGCCCGGAAGACAACGCTCTTCCCGCTCGCCACATCGGATGCCTTTGCTTACGATAATCAGTATATAGTAGAGGATACGCTGAAATCCGGTATCGGCTACTGGCTAAAGTTTGCAGCTTCTGACACCGTCATGATACCCGGTGTTAGTCTTGAATCAGACACCATCGATGTCATTGAGGGATGGAACATGATAGGTTCAATAAGTGAACCCATTGCGGTCACTGCGATCACAAGTGAACCGCCGGGATTAGTGACGAGTCAATTCTTCAGTTATGAAGGCGCGTATGTTGCTGCTGACTCGATCAGGCCTGGTAAAGGTTACTGGGTGAAGGCGACCGAGGCGGGACAAATCATTATGAAGTTGTCTGGATCAGCTAATCCGAAGAATGTGATCAATATCGTGGCTGGTACGGAACTTCCGCCGCCTCCGCCGACGGGTGAGATTGAATCCCGAACAGTAAACGGACAACCGCTGGAATTTTCTCTTAGCCAGAATTACCCGAATCCGTTCAATCCGTCGACGAAGTTCGATATTTCCCTTCCTGCAAACAAGCATGTGCTGGTAGCGGTTTATAATCTGCTTGGGCAGAAAGTGTCCACATTGCTGAACGAAGAACGGCAAGCCGGAATTTATTCGTTAGTATGGAATGGCTTAACTGACGAACTCGAACTGGTGGGAAGCGGAATATATCTGATCCGTATGATTACGGATGAATTCAGTGCCACAGCAAAGATCGTTCTTATGAAATAAAAAAATAACTTAATGCCCACCGTTAGGTAAAATCACCTGCCGAGGTGAACGTTTATCATGATATAGTTCACCTTGGTGGGTGGTAGATTCACTAAGACACCTGTGGAACAAGTATCGCAACCTTATTTTAAAGATAGGTAATGAAAACAATATTATCGATAGTTATTTGCACTTTATGTGTGCCATTGATCCTTTTGGGGCAAACCCAAATTAGCGAAAATTGGGATTCGGGGAATTCGATCCCGACATCGAGTTCATCCGCTCCCACGGTACCAACGGATTATTCAACAAGCTCGGGAACCTGGACGCTGTTCAGATCCTACAGGCATTCAACAGCAAATTATTCTGCCCCGTATGCTATCCGGTTATTAAAGGATACAGAACCTCCCACTGATACTGCATATATCATTACCCCTACGCTGAATACTGTCGGGAGTGTTTCGTTATGGGCATATGGAACGTCAGCAAAACCTATATATATATCTAAGTCGTTAGATGGAGGTACAACCTGGATATTGGTTGACTCGATCATTACCGGAGCGGGTTCCTTTGCATACAGCTCTATAACTCTAAACGAACCTGCAACCATTGTGAAACTCAAGCTTCAAAACGGTACGGGTTCTGTAAATGATTTGAACTTTGATAACATCGTCATCACCAGCTACTCAACTGCTCCCATGATTACGGTTTCCACAACTTCTCTTCCGAGTTTTGGAAATATTATTGGTGGAAATACTTCTTCCTCTCAGAACTATACTGTTTCAGGCAATAATCTTACCGCAGATATTGTTGTGACTGCTCCGACAGGATACGAAGTTAGCACAGACAATTCCATATTTACTTCTTCTGTTACGCTTTATCAATCCGGCGGTTCAGTACCGACCACAACAATTTATGCAAGATTTGCCCCCGCTTCTGCCACGGGAACTGTTGCCGGAAATATTACCCACACAAGCAATGGTGCTGCGACACAGAATGTATCTGTCACAGGTGTTGCCATCGCCACAGAACCGACAGTCCAGTCAAGTGTGAGCTTTGGAACGGTGACTGATAGTTCAATCGTGATTAACTTTTCCGGCGGTAACGGCACGCACCGGATACTTGTTTCACGTTCGACAAATCCTGTGTCGTGGTTGCCCACTGACGGAAATACAATAAGCGGTGTAAATAGTAATTTTACACTGGCTTCTGATCAGGGAAGCGGAAATAAAGTGGTATACGAAGGAACGGGGACGACCGTAACGATGAGCGGTCTTTCTCAGAATACAACCTATCACGTCGCGGTATATGAATACAATGCCGGTACAAATAACTCTCAGAATTATTACACCACATCTCCCGGTACAGGAAGCCAGACGACCGTTGCCGTTCCGACAATCGTTGTGATCCCATCAACGCTGCAATTTAGCAGTGTGGTGGTTGACAGCACATCCGTTGAAAAGACATATACTCTCTCCGGAACTACCTTAAGCCCGGCAAGCGGCAATATTACTGTCACAGCCCCTGCAGGATTCGAAGTTTCTGCCACAAGCGGTTTTGGATTTGGTGCATCATTTCAGATACCTTATTCAGGGGGGACTTTGGGGTCAACAACAATCTATGTGAGATTCCAACCAACCGCAATACAGAGCTATAACGGCAATATTACGAATTCCGGGGGTGGAGCGACTACACAGAATGTAGCAGTTACAGGGAATGGTATACCGCCGCCGGGACCAAATGAATTTCAGGCTGAGGATGGTATCCTTAATAGCTCATATGTCAGAGCACTATATGCCGGATACACAGGCTCAGGTTATGTTGATATGGCTGATAAAACGAACAGCTCTGTAGAAATCATCTTCAGTCGAGTCACAGCCGTTACAGATACCGTGACAGTCTATTTTGCTAACGGCGGAAGCAGTCGAAGTCTTGTCGTTAGTTTGAACGACGTATCTACAGGCACATTATCGTTTCCAGGCACAGGGAGCTGGTCGAGTTGGTCATCCGTGACAAAAATTATTGATTTGCAGGCAGGCATCAATCGCCTCAGGTTTACATTAATGACAAATGGTAGCGGTCCGAATCTCGACAGGATCGTGATTGGTGGTCAAGCGGCTACTGCCACGTACAAGTTGACACTCGAGAAGAGCGGTTCCGGGTCAGTTGCAGCATCGCCTTCTCAGACGTACTATACCGCCGGAACGGAGGTAACGCTTACGGCGACTCCATATGGCGGAAATGTATTTTATCGGTGGGGTGGAACTGACGAGAGTTCTACTAATCCCTTCATTCTTACAATGAATTCGCACAAGACAGAGATAGCCGTCATGCCACCCTCTCCGGGCTTCGGTTCGTTCCCTTATGAATCAGGTCCGAAGGGTTTTGCCTCGGTCGGAGCGCTAGGGTATCCGGGTGGTACAACTGGCGGTGCTGGTCAGGATGCTGCGATTGTGTATGTTACCAATTCGGATACCCTGTCTAATATTATGTTAAGGCGCGTTGATGCCGGACGTACGTTAAATTTCCCGCCTCTAACCGTCTATATCATTGGCACACTGACGCTTGGATCAGGTTTTTCCGATAAAGTTGATGTAAAAGATGCATACGATATTTCAATTATTGGCGTGGGGAGCGACGCGACACTTTCCGGTTTCGGACTTAACATCGTCCGCTCGAGCAATATCATAGTAAGGAACATTAAAGTTCAAAATGCACCCATCGATGGAATTTCCATTCAGGCTGATGATACCGAAGAAACCGGGCATCACCTCTGGGTGGATCATTGTACGATAACGAACTGTGGTGACGAAGCTTTATCAGTAACCCATACGGCCTCTTATGTAACTATATCATGGAACCATTTTTTCAACCAAGACAAAAATTCTTTGGTAGGGCATTCGGACTCGCAAACCTCCGATACCGCATTAAAGGTAACATACCATCATAATTATTTCGATAGTACAGGTCAGAGGAATCCCAGGGTGCGGTTCGGTAAAGTCCATGTTTATAACAACTATTACAGAAAAAACCATGTATATGGGATTTCATCGAATATGGAAGCGGACGTACTAGTCGAAGGATCCTACTTTGTGGATTTGACCCTTCCGATGGATACCAGCCGTGATGGCAGTCCTGCAGGTGATGTCGTCGAAAGAAATAATATATTCGTGAGCTGCGGTACGCCTCAAACCCGCGGAACGGCATTTGATCCAGCCGTCTATTACACCTACACACTTGATTCCGCAAGTTTAATACCTCAAATGGTGGTTGATTACGCAGGAAGTGGTAAGTTTGATTTCAGTACTAGTTATACAATACCAAGGTATGCACTGGGGGTAAATGCGGTTAACGGGACGGTAACGAAAGATCCGCCTCAGGCGCGGTACGACAGCGGCACAACTGTTCAGGTAACTGCCCTACCGAATGCCGGATATCACTTCGTTGAATGGAGTGGAGATCTCACTGGATCTGCCAATCCGACCACTATACTAATGAATGGCGATAAGACTATCACCGCTAACTATTCCCCCAACCAGTACACTGTAACGGCGACTGCCGGAGTTAACGGCTCAATTTCTCCATCGGGAATTATTGCGATCAATGAGGGGGACAGCGCACGCTTCTCATTTACCCCCTTGCCGGGATATCATATCGACAGTGTGCTCGCGGATGAGATATATCAGGGGGATATGGAGAGCTATACTTTTTACAATGTGTCAGGAAATCATACTATTCACGTATCGTTCGAAGTGAATCCCCCCGATCAGTTCACGTTAATTATTAACACGACAAACGGAACAGTCACTAAAAATCCTGATCAGCCCTTCTATCTGAATGGCACGATCGTGCGGCTCACGGCAAATCCTGCAACAGGTTATCACTTCACGAACTGGAGCGGCGACCTCAGCAGTTCGAATAATCCGGATTCAATTGTGATGAATGATAATAAGTCCGTCACAGCTAACTTCGTTTACGGTGTGTACTCGGTACCGGTCTTTTCAAGCTGGAACATGATCTCGCTTCCCTGCCTGGCAATCGACTCCCGGAAGACAGCACTCTTCCCGCTAGCCGCATCGGATGCCTTTGCCTATGATAATCAGTATTTTGTAGAGGATACTCTCGAACCCGGTATTGGCTACTGGCTTAAGTTTGCAACCTCTGACACCATCATGATAACTGGTATTAGCCTTGAGTCGGACACTATCGATGTCACCGAAGGGTGGAATATGATCGGTTCGATAAGTGAACCTATCGCATCCAGCTCGATCACAAGTGAACCACCGGGATTAGTGACGAGCCAATTTTTCAATTATGAGGGTGCATACATTACTGCCGACTCTATCAAACCGGGCAAGGGATACTGGGTGAAGGTGAGCGAGGAGGGGCAAATCATTCTGAAGTTGTCCGGATCAGCTAATCCGAAAAATGTCATCAGTATCGTGGCTGGTACGGAACTTCCGCCGCCTCCGCCAATGGGTGAGCTTGAATCCCGAGCGGTAAGCGAACAACCGCTGGAATTTTCTCTAAGCCAGAATTACCCGAATCCGTTCAATCCATCAACTACAATCCAAGTCGGACTACCGGCTCAATCAATGTTGTCTATCCGTGTATACGATATGCTCGGACGGGAGGTGGGTGTGATTGCAGATGGTATATTTGAACAAGGTTACCACACATTTATTTGGTCTGCCGGGACCAACGAGGTGAATCATTTAGCAACCGGAGTTTATATTTATAGGGTTGAGGCAACTTCGCTCTCGGATGGGTGGACTTTTAATGAAGTTCGCGCTATGGTACTTATAAAGTAAGCAAAGAGTAATGAGTAAAGAGAATGAGAAGTATTGATAGATATTTGTAAGATCAATTCAGAGGCTATGAGACAAATGCGAAAATTTTCTGCTATTTGCTTGGTGATGCTGAACGTCTTCCTGTTTAATAACACTAAGGCAGGGGATCCTAGTTCGAAAGAGTTGAAAGATTACATCGTAAACCTCCCGTTTACTATGCCGGAATTAGGTGTTCCGGTTTTTCCGGACCGGCAGGTAAATATCGCGAAGTTTGGTGCTGTCGCAGACGGGCGAACTCTGAATACCGAAGCTTTCTCCAGTGCGATCGATGCTTGTGCAAAAGAAGGGGGCGGTACGGTTGTGGTTCCGCCCGGCACTTGGCTGACCGGACCCATCAGATTGAAAAGCAACGTCAACCTACACCTCGAACGTGGAGCTCTTGTTCAATTTAGCAGTCGAATCGAAGATTTTCCTCTCATAGCCGGCTTCGACGGAAAATCTAAACGCTATATTGTTGCCCCTCCAATTCATGCTTACAGGGCAGATAACATAGCAATAACTGGCGAAGGAATCGTAGATGGTGCTGGGGAGGTATGGCGATATGTCAAAAGGGAAAAACAAACCGAACGTCAATGGAAAGAACTAACCGAATCGGGTGGCGTAGTAAGTCCTGACGGGAAACAGTGGTGGCCTTCGCAAGAAGCAATGGATGGTGAGAAATATCTTGCGGAACTTGAAAAATCGGGGAAAGCTCTGACTGCTACTGACTATGCAAAAGCCCGGGAGTATATGCGTCCGGATATGGTACGGCTGGTGCAGTGCAACGGTATACTACTCGATGGTCCTACGTTCCGTAACTCGCCCAGGTTTCATGTATATCCTTTTCAATCGGAAAATATCATTGTACGAAATGTAAAGATCCAAACCGACTGGTTCGCACAGAACGGAGACGGGCTGGATTTTGGATCCTGCCGTAACGTTGTTGTCTACAACACTACAGTCGATGTCGGGGATGATGCGATCTGTCTTAAGCCGGGATCGATAGCCGACAGGCAGACACCGGGACCTTCGTGCGCGAATATTGTGATCGCCGATTGTATCGTGTACCACGGCCACGGCGGATTTGTCATCGGGAGCGGCAGCAGAGGCGGCGCTCAGAATGTAATGGTCCGGAACTGCGTATTTATCGGTACCGATGTTGGACTGCGCTTTAAATCTCTCCGCGGCAACGGAGGCCTTATTAAAAATATTTACGCGGAAAATATCCAGATGCGCGGTATCGTGAATGAAGCGATCATCTTCGATATGTACTATGGTGGATTCAGTCCGGAAGAGACCGCGGCTCCGGACACCGGACAGAAGCGGGTCGAACCAGTTACCGATTTAACACCGCAATTCGAGGATTTTTACATAAAAAATATAGTATGCAACGGAGCAAAACGCGCGGTGCTCATTAACGGATTGCCGGAATTGCCCGTAAGAAATATCCATATTGAAGACGTGCGAATTGCTTCAGATAAAGGAGCCCTCTTAGTAGACGCTGAAGGTATTTCGCTCAACAGAGCTGAGATATTACCGAAAGCCGGTCCTGTTGTATCTGTCGTCAACAGCCGGAATATAGAACTCACGAAAATCACGTATCCCCGCGATGCGGAAACGTTCCTGACGCTGCGTGGAGTGAAAACTGAGAATATACAAATAAAAGAGATCGATCTCGCTCAAGCAAAAAGGGGAATAGATCTCGGCAAGGAAGTAAATGAAAGCGCAGTTATCCGTAAGTGAATTCTCTATGACCATCATTACTGATATACTAAACTTGCTACGTCAACCTTTACGGTTGATATTATTGCTCGTTATTTTGCTATTCATTTATTCTGTGTCGGGCGGGGCATCCGATCATGGTGACATTATCGTAGCAAAAGATGGAACGGGCCACTTTACATCAATCCAAAATGCTATTGATTCCGTGCCTGACAATGCCGTTCGCACATGGATCATTCTCATCAAGTCCGGGACGTACAATGAAAAATTATACGTGTCGAAGAGTAACATTGCTCTCGTCGGCGAGGATAGAGAAAGTACGCGGATTGTTTATGCCGAACTCAGACGTAACTGGCGAAAGGATCATAACGATGATGACTGGGGATCGGCTGTGATTAATATCGGGAAAGATGTTCACGATATTACTCTTGCCAATCTCACGGTATACAACAATCACGGCGCTATTTACGGTGATCATGACCATTCATTCGCCATACGCGGTGGCGATAACTGCACACGTATCATCACCGTAAACTGCTCGATCCTGGCAAATGGTGGTGATACAATGAGTTTGTGGAATCCGGCTTCGGGCATGTATTACCACGCCGATTGTTTCTTCATGGGTTGGGTTGACTACGTCTGCCCGAGAGGCTGGTGCTATCTCACCGATTGTGAATTTTACGGATATAATAAAACCGCAAGTATCTGGCATGATGGGAGTATCGACAGCACATCAAAATTCGTGATAAGGAATTCCCGCTTTGATGGTATTGTAAATTTTCCGCTCGGTCGTAACCATAAAGATGCGCAATTCTATCTGCTCGATTGCTGGTTCTCAGCGAACATGCTTGATCGTCCGATCAGACCGGCTTTCGATACGCTGAAGTTTAAATGGGGCGGGAGGTATTACTACCATAACTGTCACCGCGAAGGTAATGATTTCCCGTGGTATGCCGATAACCTGGCAAGCGCATACGAAGGTCCTGTACTTGAAAGCCAGGTCACAGCGTTATGGACATTCAAAGGGAAATGGGATCCCGAGCGGTCTATGCCTGCGGTTCTGCCGTTTGCGAGCATACCGACGCCCCGGAATAATGGCAATGATATCGCTCTTGATAAATGTGATACACTCCGGTGGATCGGCGGACGAAATGCCGTTTCGTATAATGTTTACTTTGGTAACGAAAATCTTCCCGCATTTTCCCGTAATCAGAAAAAAACATATTGCTTGCCGGGAAAACTTGCTCTGAATACGCATTACTACTGGCGCGTGGATGTTGTTACCGATACCGACACTATTCCCGGTCGTGTCTGGGATTTCTCAACGGGATCCGTTCGATCATGGAAAGTAATTCCTGATGAGAAGGAATCTCAACTACAGCTCAATCATATGAATCCATACAATAATATTACAAATGTTCCCGGATCTGATTATCGGTTTATTATAGGACGAAATCCGATTCAAATTTCCCTTAGTAAATATTCACAAAGTGTTACGTGGTTATGAAAAAAAGATTTACGTTTATACTCCTGTTGTTAATGCTCCTTTCAACGTTATCATTTACTCAGATTTATGTGTCCCCCACGGGTAGTGACTCGAGTGATGGTTCAATCGATCATCCTTATAGAACAATCCAGAAAGCTATGAGCGTTGTGTCTGCCGGGGATCTGATATATCTCCGTGACGGGATATATAATATTTCAACTACTATTCAAACCGGTATTAGCGGTCTTTCCGGTCAGCATATTAAACTCTGGGCTTATCCTGGGGAAACTCCAATTCTCGACTTTGCCCTCCAATCTTATTCTTCATCCTCGCGGGGATTGTATGTATCAAGAGACTATTGGCATATTCAGGGACTAACAATACGATATGCAGGGGATAACGGGATATACATCACCGGAGATTATAATATAGTTGTAAACTGCACACTATATAAAAACAAAGATACGGGATTACAAATAAGCGGAGGGGGCGGTTACAATGTAGTGGTTAATTGTGATTCGTATGATAATTACGATTCATTAACGCATGGTGAGAACGCCGATGGATTTGCACCAAAGCTTGATATCGGACCGGGAAATGAATTCCATGGCTGCCGGGCATGGAACAATTCAGACGATGGATGGGATCTCTATGAAGGACAGAATGGAGTACTCATAGACAGCTGCTGGGCATTCCACAATGGGTATAATATTTGGGGTGACCTCTCTTTCCAGGGGGATGGCAATGGTATAAAGGTTGGCGGTAATTACATCCCTGCAGCCCACCGTGTTACTCACAGTATCGCTTTTGATAATAAATCCAAAGGATTTGATCAAAACCACAATACTGCAGGTGTAACTCTCTATAATAATACAGCGTGGCGAAACGGAGGGAATAACTTTGCCTTCGCGGAAACACCTGGCGTTGGGCAGGATACTCTGATCAACAACATCTCCGGGTCGGGTAACATTTCGATAAACACGGGCGCTGTTCAAACCACAAACAGTTGGCAGGGATTCACCGTAGCCGCCGATGATTTTCTTAGCACTGATACTTCACTTGCACATGCACCCCGCAATAGTGACGGAACCCTTTCGACAAATGATTTTCTGCGGTTGGCGACGGGAAGCGATCTCATCAATAGCGGTACTGACGTCGGATTTCCGTACAACGGTATCGGACCGGATTTGGGCGCGTTAGAAAGCGGAACGAACCCTCTCTCCTATACAATCACGGCATCAGCCGGAATACACGGTCAGATAACACCATCAGGTATGATTACAGTGCCGCAGGGAAATGATACTACCTTCAACTTCACTCCGGATACCGGTTATCATGTCGATAGTGTGATTGTTGATGATGTTTACATAGGTCAGGTTTCACTCTATACTTTTAGCGATGTTCAGGGAAATCATGCAATCCGCGTAACATTTTCCATCAATACCTATACACTTACGATCAGCGCCGAAAATGGGATCATATTAAAAGATCCCGAGGATACTATCTTCGAACATGGTACAAATGTTCAACTGACGGCAATACCCGATGTCGGATTTAGCTTTATTGGTTGGAGCGGTGATGCCGGCGGATCGGAGAATCCGATAACCGTCACGATGGATGCGGATAAGAATATAACCGCACATTTCGGACAGGACAGTGTAATATTTACTGTATATGAGGGATGGAATATGGTTTCCCTTCCTTCGGTATCGGAAGATCCGAGGAAAATCAATCTGTTCCCAACGTCTGAATCAGCAGCATTTACGTTTGAAGGTACCTATGTTCAGAGAGATACCATCGAATGTGCTATCGGATACTGGCTAAGGTTCTCACAGGAAGAAAATATAAAGGTCTGGGGCACCCCAAATCTGAATGATACAGTAAATGTTTCTGTAGGATGGAATATGATCGGTGCCCTCAGCATCCCAATTTTTGTCCTTAATATTACCAGTGATCCACCCGGTATGGTCACAAGCGGATTCCTTACTTATACCGGAAGTTACGTAAGTTCTGATACAATGTATCCGGGAAAGGGATATTGGGTTAAAGCGCCTCAAACCGGAAAACTCATCTTATCCGGCGGAGGGAAGATATTGGCTCAAAACCGGATCAGAACAGAGATGCCCGCAGATACTCCGCCGCCGCCGCCCGGTAGTGATGAGACAATGGTCGGGAATTCTGTTTCTTCATATTATCTTGATCAGAATTACCCGAATCCTTTTAATCCGACAACTAAAATATCATTTGTCATTGGCCTGCCCGCCGAAGTTAGCCAGTATACACCCGGAACGCAGGCGGGTCATTTGCCTGCCCGCCAGCTTTCTGGCGGATCATTTGTGACGTTGAAAGTTTTCGATATGCTGGGGAGGGAAGTGGCTACGCTGATGAATGAACTAAAACAGCCGGGTGAGTACACTGTCCATTGGAATGCGGAGGGTGTACAGAGTGGAATGTACTTTTACCGGTTGAGCGTAGGTAACTTCACACAAACACGGAAATTGATCATTCTTAAATAATATGAAAATATCTATGACACAACAGGAACAACAATATACGAACTCCGATAAAAATACAGCTGTAACACAAAAGGTCGGGAATCTTCGCTGGAGTATTTGCGCGTTGCTTTTCTTTGCAACAACAGTGAACTATATAGATCGGCAGATACTCGGAATTCTTGCCCCGGTACTCGGAAAAGAGATCGGATGGAATGAAATCGAATACGGTTACATAGTTGTCGCTTTTCAAGCCGCGTATGCAATCGGTTTGTTGTTTGCCGGACGGTTGATCGATAAGTACGGAACAAAAATTGGATTTACGGTAGCCATTGTGGTCTGGAGTCTGGCTGCAATGGGACATTCGCTGGTGAAGACGGCCTTTGGTTTTGCTACCGCCCGATTTGCGCTTGGTATCGGTGAGTCGGCTAATTTCCCCGCGGCAATTAAGGCAACCGCAGAGTGGTTCCCAAAGAAGGAAAGGGCTCTCGCAACCGGTATTTTTAATTCTGGTGCGAATATCGGCGCAGTATTCGCACCTCTTGTCGTCCCGTGGCTGACGATAAGCTACGGGTGGCAGATGGCATTCATTGTAACGGGGGCAATAGGTTTTATTTGGGTCATTTTTTGGTGGCTTCTGTATGAGAAACCGGAACTGCACAAACGAATCAGTAAGTCGGAACTAGATCACATTCTCTCTGATCCTGAGGAACAAGAAGTAGGAAAAATTCCATGGAAGCGTTTGCTCGGTTACCGGCAAACATGGGCGTTCGTGGTTGGGAAATTCCTCACCGACCCTATTTGGTGGTTCTATCTGTACTGGCTGCCGAAGTTCCTTAATTCGAATTATGGTTTGAATATCTCGCAATTAGGTCTTCCGCTCATCGTCATCTATATGATGACAACGGTCGGAAGCATCGGCGGCGGATGGTTGTCGTCTGCCTTCATAAAACGAGGAATGCCGATTAACCGATCGCGGAAATTAGTAATGCTGATTTGTGCAATCTGCATCGTACCGATCGTAACGGCAAGTTTTGCATCAAATATGTGGATTGCCGTCGGACTGATTGGCCTGGCAGCAGCTGCACACCAGGGATGGTCGGCAAATATATTCACGACCGTATCTGATATGTTTCCTAAGAAAGCCGTCGGGTCCATCGTTGGGATCGGGGGAATGGCAGGCGCTGTGGGAGGAATGCTCATCTCTACAATAGCGGGGTATATCCTGGAATTGACGGGCAGCTACATGATACTCTTTATCATCTCAGGATCTGCATATTTGTTGGCGCTCGGAATTTTTCACCTCTTAGTTCCAAAAATTGAACCGGTGAAACTCGAATTGTAACAAACATCACTTTATCGAAAGAAGGATCATATTATGAATCTCGCGGATGTGAGTAAAGCATACGATTTCACGGATTATACGGTCATTATCACAGGGGGTGGCGGTGTACTCTGCGGCGAGATGGCCTGTCTGCTCGCCGGTTGTAATGCAAACGTGGCAATCATAGATCGCGACCCTGCCATGGCAGAGCAGGTTGTGAAAAGGTTCGATTCGAAAGTTGGCAGAGCTATCGTCGTCAACGGTGATGTCTTGCAGCCTGAAATGATGAAGAGAGCAATGGATGAGGTTCTTAAAGAATTCGGGAAGATCGATGCGCTCATCAACGGAGCGGGAGGTAATAATCCGAAAGCAACCACTAATCCGACTGCGTCATTCTTTGATCTCCCTCCGGAAGCAATGAAATTTGTTTTCGATCTGAATATTATGGGAACTATCATTCCCTCGCAGATCGTCGGGCGGCACATGGCAGAGCGCAAGAAAGGAACTATCGTAAATATTTCCTCCATGAATTCATTCAGGCCGCTCACACGAATTGCAGCGTACTCGGCTGCAAAGGCAGGCGTCAGTAACTTCACACAGTGGCTGGCTGTCCATATGGCGCAGGAGTATTCACCCAATATTCGCGTGAATGCTATTGCTCCCGGATTTTTCCTTACGGCACAGAACAGATTTCTACTGACCGATAAGGACACCGGACAACTGACGGAGCGTGGTAAAAAAATTCTTGATCACACACCCATGGGTAAATTCGGCGACCCGGCCGATCTGTTTGGTGCAACACTCTGGCTGCTGTCACCGCTGTCGTCTTTTGTGACAGGCATTATTTTACCGGTGGACGGCGGATTTTCTGCTTACAGCGGTGTGTAACTTGTATGCTCTTTTAAAAGGATGATGATAATGAATAATGCAGATATAGGAATTGTAGGTTTGGGTGTCATGGGACAAAACCTTGCCCTCAACATGGCAAGTAAAGGTTTCTCCGTTGCCGGATTTGACCTCGATTTATCGAAAGCCGGTAAGTTCATGGCGGGAGCTGCAGCCGGTAAAAGTATCATCACTGTGAGTTCAGTTAATGAGCTCTGCAAATCACTGAAAAAACCCCGCAGAATTCTGCTTATGGTCCCTGCCGGCAAAGCCGTCGATGATATAATAGAGAAGATTCTCCCGTTTTTGCAGACGAATGATATCCTGATTGATGGCGGCAATTCACATTTCCCCGATACAATTCGTAGAGTAAAATACCTCGAAAGTAAGGGATATTCCTTCATCGGGACGGGAATATCAGGCGGCGAGGAAGGCGCTCTGAAGGGACCTTCAATTATGCCGGGCGGTTCACCGCAGGCGTGGGAGCATGTGAAACCGATCTTCCAGAAGATTGCCGCTAAGGTTGCCGACGGGACGCCGTGCTGTGATTGGGTAGGAAGCGACGGAGCCGGACATTTTGTAAAAATGGTGCACAATGGTATTGAGTACGGGGATATGCAGCTGATCGCCGAGTCATATCACATGATGAAGGTTCTCCTCGGAATGACGGCGGATGAAATGCATGAGGTATTCAGGAAATGGAATGAGGGTGATCTGAACAGCTACCTCATTGAGATCACCCGGGATATTCTTGCACATAAGGACACCGACGGAACACCCCTGATAGAAAAAATACTCGATACCGCAGGCCAGAAAGGTACCGGCAAGTGGGCAAGTGTGGCTGCATTTGACCTGGGTATACCACTCACTCTCATCAGCGAAGCAGTTTTGGCACGCTGCCTTTCAGCAATGAAAGATGAACGCGTGAAAGCATCCAAAGAACTGGCCGGTCCGGCCATGCATCCGGTAGTTGATAGGGTAACTTTTATAAATGACCTCGAAAAAGCGCTGTACGCCTCCAAGCTCGTCTCATATACACAGGGATATATGCTCATGCAGGAAGCAGCGAAAGAGTATGGATGGAAATTGAACTTTGGCGGGATCGCGCTTCTCTGGCGGGGCGGCTGTATCATCAGATCGGTTTTTCTAGGCAAGATCAAAGAAGCATTCGAACGTGAACCAAATTTATCAAACCTTCTCTTTGATCGGTTTTTCCAGGAGAAAATGAAGCAAGCGCAGGACGGATGGCGCCGGGTTATTGCAACTGCTATGACTCACGGAATCTGGATTCCGGCACATGCCACAGCGCTTGCGTTCTACGACGGATTGCGCTGCGGCCGGTTGCCCGCAAACCTTCTGCAGGCGCAACGGGATTACTTCGGTGCCCATCAATACGAACGAATTGATACTCCACGCGGAAAATTTTTCCATACAAATTGGACGGGCCATGGCGGAGATACTGCATCATCAGTTTATACTGCATAAGTTAATATGAACACTTTGATCGTGGCAGATGCAAATATTCCTTTCGTTGAGTCGATGTACAGCGGCATAGCACAAGTGCGCCTCGTCGACGGCCAGGCAATCACTCCGAAGACCGTCCACGATGCGGACTTCCTTATAGTACGCTCCGTTACGAAAATAGGTAAAGAATTGCTGGAAGGCAGCAAGGTGCGATTTATTGGTACTGCTACGAGCGGGTATGATCACGTTGCTCTCCAATACCTCTCTTCAAAGGGAATACGGTTTGCGTACGCTCCCGGCTGCAACTCAAATTCTGTAGCTGAATATATTGTTGCGGCAATCTTCGTGCTGGCGCAACGATCGGGACTTGACCTTCGACATACCACGCTAGGTGTCGTCGGCGTAGGAAATGTGGGGAGCAAGGTTGTCCGAAAAGCGACTGCGCTCGGAATGAGAGTACTGCAGAATGATCCCCCGCTTCAACGTATGGACGGCGACCCACATTTCGTTTCACTCGATGACCTGATGGATGCGGACATTATCACATTGCATGTTCCGCTGACGCATGAAGGAATCGATGCTACCCATTATTTATTCGATGAGAAACGCATCGCTGCGATGAAACCTCATTCGATTCTTATCAATACTTCACGTGGACTGGTGGTAAAAACCGAAGCGCTCCTGAACGCACTCCGCATACATCACCTCCGTACGGCAGTGCTTGATGTGTGGGAGAACGAACCGGATATTAATGGGGATATTTTGCAGATGATTGACATTGGAACACCGCATATCGCCGGTTATTCAGTCGAGGGTAAAACAAACGGGGCGGTTAGCATCTACGAAGCGGTTTGCCGATATCTTAAAGCCAATCAGACCTGGAACAGTGAGGGTAAGTTACCACCGCCGGATGTACCGAAAATACGTCTACGGAATCCGGAAAACGATAACATAAAAGTGCTCCGGGAAATAGTCGGAAAGTGCTACAATATTGAAAGCGATGATGCAAACCTGCGTAAGGTTTTAAACTTGAATCCGGAAGAACGAAAAAAGTACTTTAGTAAGCTTCGCGCCGAATATCCCACGCGACGGGAATTTGCTGCAACTGATATTGAAATTGCAAAATCTCAGACCGAACTGGTTCAATGTCTCGGAAATATTGGTTTTTCAGTGAACGGAAAAAGTAACCTATAAATGATTTTTATGTACTGTATAATCCAACGGAGCTCGCGTTGATCGGCAACGGTTCGATTAATTCCATATTAAGGGAAGAAGAGATTCGACGGATCTGCTCGGAATTCGTTGAACGCGAGAGGTTAACAGGCAAGCGAATCATTGCCGTAATCCCCGATAATACTAGGACTGCTCCGATCGATGTAATGTTCAGGGTACTCTATGAAACGCTGATACCTCAAGGCAGTGCTATCGACTTTCTGATCGCTCTCGGTACTCATCCGCCCATGACGGATGAAGCTATCGATAAACGGCTGGGACTTAAGCCCGGAGAGCGTAGTACTAAGTACCCGAAGACTCGGATTTTTAATCATAACTGGAAAGATAAAAACAATCTGCATTCGATCGGGGCTATCAGCGCTTCGCGTATCGATGAAATATCCGGCGGCATGATGAAAGAACCGGTGAATGTTACGATCAACAAGCTTGTGTTCGAGTATGATGTTATTCTCATTATCGGTCCCACATTCCCGCACGAAGTGGTAGGTTTTTCTGGCGGAAACAAATATCTGTTTCCGGGAATTTCAGGGCAGGAAATCATCGATATGTTTCACTGGCTTGGTGCGTTGATCACCAATCCGCGCATCATCGGCAAAAAGTGGACGCCTGTGCGGGAGGTAGTCGATGCGGCTGCAGCACTCGTTACGATACAGCGCTTCTGCATGAGTCTTGTCGTAACCGGAAGCGATCTCGCAGGTTTATACTGCGGTACGCCTGAGGAGGCGTGGTCCGCCGCTGCGGATCTCTCCAATCAGATTCACATTGTGTACATGGAACGCCCTTTTACGAATGTGCTCTCATGTGCACCTCGTATGTACGATGAACTCTGGACAGGCGGGAAATGCGCTTATAAACTTGAGCCTGTAGTCGCAGACGGCGGTGAGTTAATTATCTACGCACCACATATCAGAGAAATTTCCGTGACGCACGGATCAATAATAGAGCGGATTGGATATCACGTCCGTGATTACTTCGTAAAGCAGATGGATATTTTTAAAAATATTCCGAAAGGTGTTGTTGCGCATTCGACTCACGTGAAGGGAATTGGCAGTTACGCCGACGGAGTTGAATCGCCGCGTATCAATGTTGTGCTGGCAACCGGTATTTCAGAAAAGATGTGTGAACATATTAATCTCGGCTACAGGGATCCGTTGAGCATCAATCCGGAGGAATGGAAAAATCAAGAGAAGCAAGGCATCCTGTATATCCCTAAAGCCGGAGAAATACTCCATCGCCTGAATGATGATCCCTTTGGTGAAATAAACAAATGAAATAAGGAAAAAAGAACTGAGGTAAAATTTATGAGTAATGAATTAAAGATTCCCAAAACCGGCGCTATCGACCTGTTGAGTCTTGGCGCTCTTGTACATCGCCTCGATCCGGGGATCTATCCATTCAGGAAGGCGACTGAATGCCATATTCATGTGAGCGGCGGTGAGTACAATGTTGCCGCGAACCTTGCCGACTGTTTCCGCATGAATACTGCCATTGCTACGGCAATGGTCGATTATCCCATTGGTGATCTGATAGCCGAACGGGTACGGGCTATGGGTGTCAAACCGTTTTATAAACACTTCAAACATAACGGGGTAAATGGTCCCAATATGGCAACGGTCTATAGCGATCGCGGCTACGGCGTTCGCCCGCCCGTTGTGTTCTACAACCGGTCGAATGAAGCTGGTGCATTGCTGAAACCCGGAGATTTCGACTGGAAAGCAATCTTCACCGGCGGAGTGCGATGGTTTCACAGCGGTGGTATATTTGCTTCCCTGTCGGCTACAACCGGGGAATTGATCATCGAGGCGATGAAGGCGGCAAAATCAGCGGGTGCGATAGTTAGCTTCGACCTTAACTTCCGAGAAAAGCTCTGGAGTATCTGGGGCGGTGAAAAGAAGGCAGGAGAAATCATCAATCGGATAGTTGAGAATGTGGATGTATTGGTTGGCAATGAAGAAGATCTACAGAAAGGATTGGGAATACCCGGACCGGAGGTTGCCGCTAAATCGAAACTCGATCCGTCTGTCTTCTTACAGATGATCGATAAAGTTGTCCAGAAACATCCGCAGGTAAAGATTGTCGCTACAACACTCAGGGAAGTTCACTCTACAAATCACCACAGCTGGAGCGCCGTTGCCTGGATAACCGGCAAGACCTATTCTGCGCCTACGTGCGAGTTAGATGTTCTGGACCGGGTCGGCGGGGGTGATGGATTTGCCAGCGGCTTCATCTTCGGATTGCTGAATGGAGAGACGCCTGAGGAAGCTGTCAGACTCGGCTGGGCACATGGGGCGATGGTAACGACATATCCCGGAGATACAACGATGGCAACAGTCGAACAGGTACGGGCATTCGCCAAAGGCGGCTCAGCACGTATCCAGCGCTGATGTCAGGAATGATAGAAATTTTTACATAAGAAAGAATTAATATATGACAATGAAAATAAAAGAGGCGGCGGAAAAAGGCCTGGATATTCTCTCCCTCGGAGAATGCATGATACGGTTCAGTCCGCCTGGACATCAGCGGATTGAGCTTTCACCCTACTTTGAAGTCTATGCGGGCGGCGGGGAATACAATGTATCCTATGCACTGGCACGCTATGGGATGCGTGCGGGATGGATTTCCCGTCTGGTGGATAATCCGCTTGGGGCGTTTATTAGAAACCACGCGCGGACAGCGGGAATGGACCTCAGCGAAGTCATCTGGGTGCCGTACGATGGATCAGGCCGGGCCGATCGAATCGGATTGAATTTTACCGAGGTTGGCATTGGCGTCCGTCCTAGTCTAAGCCTATACGACCGTGGTCATACTGCTGTTTCACACATGAAAGCGGGTGATGTTCAGTGGAAGAGAATTTTCAGCGAACGAAAAGTCAGGTGGTTTCATACAGGGGGCATATTTACCGCTCTAAGCGAGCCATGCGCTGATGTCGCGTACGAATCCATGAAGGCCGCCCATGAAAACGGTGCAACGGTGAGTTACGATCTCAATTTCAGAAGCAAACTCTGGTCGAGCGCCAAAGCGATTGAAGCAACAAAGAAACTCATACCATTTATCGATGTTCTCATCGGCAACGAAGAGGATTTCCAGAAAGTTTTGGGATTTACCGTTGAAGGGACGGATGAATCTCTGAAGTCGCTTCCGGTCGAGGCATATAAAAAAATGGTGAAAAAAGTTGTATCCGCCTATCCGCATATTCAGGTAGTCGGGACAACACTGAGAGAAGTGGTCAGCGGATTGGTGAATAATTGGTCGGCGATCCTGTACTGCGACGGGCAATTTTTCGAATCTAAAAAATACCCTGGTTTGGAAGTAGAAGATCGTGTCGGAGGCGGCGACGGCTTCTGCAGCGGACTTATATACGGATTATTGCACGGAATGTCACCTCAGGAGTGTGTTGACATGGGAGCGGCGCACGGCGCTCTTCTGCAGAGTACACGCGGTGATACAAGTATGGTGACTCTCGAAGAAATTAAACATGTAATGAGCGGCGGTTCAGCAAGGATAAAGCGTTGATTAAATTTAATGCGGAGCAGATTATGGCAGATGTATTCATAACAGAAAATTTTCTTCTTACAAACGACAGAGCAGTCGAGCTGTACCATCGGTTTGCGAAAAACCAGCACATCATCGACTATCACTGTCATGTACCTCCTAAGGAGATTGCCGAAGACAGGCGTTTTGCAAACATGACGCAGATATGGCTGGCCGGCGATCATTACAAATGGCGGGCAATGCGGACGTTCGGTGTTCCGGAAAAGTATATAACTGGTGATGCTTCCGATTGGGAAAAATTTCAAGCATGGGCGCAGACCGTTCCGAAGACACTGCGCAATCCTCTCTACCACTGGACACACTTGGAACTGAAACGCCCCTTCGGTATTTCGGATGTTCTCCTTAATGAAAAAACGGCAAAACAGGTTTGGGAACGGTGCAATGCGAAGTTGGCTGAGAGTGATTTTTCTACACGCGGAATTATCAAACAATTTAATGTGGATGTCGTTTGCACAACCGACGATCCGATCGATTCGCTGGAGTATCACCTGCACTTAAAGAAAGACAAAACATTTCCTGTGCGGGTCCTGCCAGCTTTCAGGGCTGATATGGCGATGAATGTCGAACGCGGCGCGGCGTTCAAGACATACGTTGAAAAGCTCAGCGCCGCTTCCGATATCCAGATAACGTCGTATAAGGATTTTCTCGAAGCCCTGCGTAAAAGACATGCATTCTTTCACTCACAGGGATGTCGTCTGTCGGACCACGGACTCGAAACTGTGTACGTAGAGGAATTCAATGAAAGTGAAATTGGTAAAATATTCTCCGACGGATTAACCGGTAAGCCTATCGATCCGGTTTCATGCGCTAAGTTTAAATCTGCTGTGCTTCTGGAATTGTGTCTGATGGACCACCGGGCTGGCTGGGTCCAGCAGTTCCACCTCGGAGCGATGAGGAATACGAATCCGAGGATGTACCGCGAACTCGGTCCCGATACCGGCTATGATTCAATTGGTGACTATGCGATCGCCCAACCGCTGGCGCGGCTCCTTGCCAGACTCGACGACAGGAATTCGCTCGCAAAGACAACTGTATACAATCTCAATCCGGCTGACAATGAAATTATCGCGTCACTTATCGGAAACTTTCAGGATAGTAAAATCCCGGGTAAGATTCAGTATGGAAGTGCGTGGTGGTTCCTGGATCAGAAAGACGGCATAGAGCGCCAGCTCAATGCGCTGTCAAATATGGGCTTGTTAAGTCAGTTCGTCGGAATGCTGACAGACTCCCGCAGTTTTCTCTCCTATCCGAGGCATGAGTATTTCAGACGAATTCTGTGTGAAATTCTCGGGAGGGAAATGAAAATGGGTCTGATACCGGACGATATTGATCTCGTAGGTAATATGGTAAACGATATTTGCTACAATAATGCAAGACGATATTTTGATTTTTTTTAAATAGCTGATTCACATCTATAACAGTGGTGTATGAAAGGTTCTAATATGGCTCAAATGCAGCTTAAGGAAATGCTCCTGAAAGGATCGAAGAAACATGATCCCCATACTATAATCTACGGATCCAACGGACAAACGATCAGTATCTATAAATTATCGATGATGATGCTCGGGGATACGTTGTTTTTCATCGGTCGTCATAAAAGCGGTAAATATCTTTATATCGCGAGGAGAACAGACAACAGTAAGGATAAAATCACGTTCAACGGAGAGAATGTATCTCCGGATGTATTTGGTAACGGCATCCACGCGGAGCAGTGTCCTCTGGATCACCGGAATGCGGAAAAGATACGCGAATTATTTCCCTTCACACGACCGGTCGTGGTAGGCACCGCTGATTCATTTGGTTTCGGCGACAGGCTTGGCATCGCGAACCCGGCTCACATACAGTCTCTTGCCGGTTCGCACATGAGACCTGTTCTGGCTCAGCAATCTGTCCGTGAACTCGAACGGACACAGCGCACAGCTGAGGAAGTTCTCGATGCAGCAACGTGGGCAGTGCTGCAGGAAGGATATACCAAAGGATTTGGAGCGGATGCCGATCACCTAAAGACTACCGAGGACATCGACCGATACGCGAAAGTCGGATTTACTATGTATACATTTGATCCGAGCGTGCACGTCGTCAATGAAGCCGTTTCGCTTCCGATTGGGGATGTCGTCCAAAGGGCAAAACAGCTCGATACGGGCGGACTCAAACTCGATGATGTGAATTCCCGGTACGTCTCCAAAACCATCAGGCTCAATGCAGACGTTGCGCTGACACCGGACGCTGAAGCTGTTGCACGTGCTTTCCTGAAGTACGGCGCAGTAATAGAACATGCAAGGAAAATGTACCGTCACCTCACAGATCGGTACGCCTCTCTGCCGTCAGAAGTGGAATTATCCGTTGACGAGACAGATATTCCCACAACACCATTCGAACATTATTTCGTTGCGAATGAGCTCAAGAGAATGGGTGTCAAGATTGTCAGTTTGGCGCCACGCTTTATCGGTGATTTTGAAAAAGGAGTTGATTACAAGGGCAATCTTTCCGCATTCGAAGCTGAATACAAACAGCACGCCGCTATTTCTCAGATTGTTGGACCATATAAGATAAGCATTCATTCGGGGAGCGATAAATTCAGCGTGTATAAGGTAATCGGATCGCTTCATCAGGGGAACGTTCATGTGAAAACTGCCGGAACGAGTTACCTTGAAGCGCTGCGCACTATAGCAAAGGTTAATCCTCCGCTCCTCAGGGAGATGTTGGATTATTCCAGGGAACAATATGAGGATCAGCGCAAATCCTATCATGTAACCGCGCAGATTAATCGCGTACCCGCGGGCAAGGATTGCTCAGACGAGAAGTTATTATCGCTGTTCGAGGATCATGATGCGCGTCAGGTATTTCATGTAACATTCGGGAAAGTCCTGACTGAACGAAACGAAGAGGGAAAATTTCTGTTCCGCGAGCGCTTCATGAATTGCCTGATCGAAAATGAGGAGCTTCATTACCAGACACTCATCAGGCATTTTAAAAAACATCTGGATCCATTTTCACGTCATTGAATAGTGCTCAAAAATAAAGACAACATCCAATTTATTGAATCATGATAAAAACGTTTCTCATACTTGCTCTTATTCTGTGCGGTGCTTTTCAGGTCTCCGGACCGCAGTGTACGATTTACATGATTGGTGATTCTACGATGGCAGATAAACCGACCGATGATAATCCGGAACGGGGCTGGGGACAGGTATTTCCCCGCTTCTTTGATTCGACTGTTGCGATCGAAAACCATGCACAAAACGGGCGGAGTACGAGATCCTTCCTCCGCGAGAACAGATGGCGGCCGATCGTGGAAAATATAAAACAGGGCGATTATGTTTTTATTCAGTTCGGACATAATGATGAGAAGAAAGAAAAAATTGAACGCTATACTCCTCCGGAAGATTATCGTAATAATCTGATCAAGTTTGTTACCGAGACTCTGGAGAAAAAAGGACGTCCGATTCTCTGCACACCAATCGTCCGCCGACGATTCGATAAGGATGGTAAGTTCTATGATGAACATGGAGTATATCCTCAGATCGTCCGTGAAGTTGCCGCCGCTTATAACATTCCGTTGGTTGATATGCACAGGAAGAGCGAACAACTCGTCACAAAGCTGGGACCCGAGAATTCGAAGTTAATATTTTTATGGGTAAAACCGGGTATTTACAAAACATTACCCGAAGGCAAGGAAGATAATACACATTTTTCAGAGTACGGTGCGACTAAAATGGCTGAACTTGCAGTAGAAGGATTGATCGAACTGAAATCGGAATTAACGAAACACCTAAAAAAAGAGTATCTGGATCGAAATGACAAATAGACTCCGGACGATAATGAAATACTTACCCATCATCGGATGTACATATGTGTACTCAGTAGCATACGGACAGGTATGGGTACCGGACAATGGCGACGGCACTTATAGAAATCCTGTAATCTTTGCCGATTACTCGGATCCCGATGTAATTCGTGTGGGAAGTGATTTTTTCATGACTGCGTCGAGCTTCAACTGTATCCCCGGCTTACCTATTCTCTGGTCGCCGGATCTCGTCAATTGGACTATTGCCGGACATGCGATTCCTGATCCACTGCCTGCCGATGTTTATGCTAAGCCACAGCATGGTAATGGCGTATGGGCACCCAGCATACGATACCACAGCGGTGAATATTTTATTTACTATGGAGATCCCAATTTCGGCATTTATCTTATCAAAGCGAAAAATCCAACAGGAGCCTGGTCGAAACCTCAGCTGGTGAAATCGGCGATCGGCTGGATTGATCCTTGTCCGTTCTGGGATGATGACGGCAATGCCTACCTTGTTCATGCGTGGGCGAAAAGCCGCTCCGGCATCAACAGCATTCTGACTATGCATAAGATGAATGCGGAGGGAACAAAAATACTCGACGACGGGACCACGATCTTCGATGGCCGTGAACGCCAGCCCACGATAGAGGGACCAAAAATGTACAAGCAGGGCGGCTACTATTATATATTTGCACCTGCAGGCGGCGTTAAAAACGGTTGGCAAACAGTGCTGCGTTCAAAAAGTATTTATGGACCTTATGAGGATAAAATCGTCCTCACGCAAGGGGAAACCGATGTGAATGGACCTCATCAGGGAGCATGGGTACAGCTCGAATCAGGTGAATCCTGGTTCGTCCATTTCCAGGATCGCGGTGTATACGGCCGCGTAGTACATTTACAACCGATGGAATGGAAAGATGGATGGCCTGTCATCGGAGTAGATAAGGATGGAGACGGAAAAGGTGAACCGGTCGGGGCATATGCTAAACCTGATGTTGGAAAATCTTTCCCTGAGATAATCCCACAGACATCGGATGAGTTTAATGAAGAAAAAATTGGAATGCAGTGGCAATGGCATGCGAACCCGGACTCAACGTGGGGATGGGTGGAAACAATGGACGGGAATCTGCGCCTGAATGCGATTGCGCTTCCGCGCGATTTCAGGAATTTCTGGGATGTTCCGAATCTCCTGCTGCAAAAATTATGCGCCCCTGAATATACTGCGACTGTGAAGATGACCTGTAATTTGACAAGTGATGGTGAAAAAGCCGGACTGATCGTCATGGGTTCGGATTATTCATATATCACCGTTAATTCAATCGGAAATAAATTGCATATCGCAACAACCGTATGCCAGGATGCCGATAGTGGTGCAATCGAGTGGGAAGGGAATCCTATCCCCATCGACGATGGAAATCTATACTTACGGGTTGCCGTTGAGCGCGATGCAAACTGCACGTTCAGCTACAGCACCGACGGTCAGAGATTTTCATCGGTTGGCGCTTCTTTCACGGCTAAATCCGGGAAATGGATTGGAGCAAAAGTCGGATTATTTTGCATCAAAAGAGGTGATCGGAATGACGAGGGCTATGCAACATTCGACTATTTTAGGATTGAATAATAAAACTAAATAAATCGACATTTCACAAATGATAATATATCAGAAAATGAAAAATACCCGGTTTTTAATCCTCCTGTGTTTGATCTCCGCCATTTCATACGGCGGTGATAGCGGGATTCGCATAACTGTAACCAATCCTTCACAACTTGAACGACAAAACGCAATTGTGAGCATAATGTGGCAGGATCTCAGGTTGCCGGTCGGATCTGCGGATAGCAATGTGATTGTTATCGATAAAACGACTCAAAGAGAAGTCACCTCGCAGGCTGTCGATGAAAACTGTGACGGTATTCCGGAAAACCTCCTGTTCATGAGTAATTTTAAACCTGGAGAGGAAAAATGGTTTTCCGTAGAAACACATAAAGGAAAAATAGCCGCTCAATCGTATGTGAATGCAAAGTACCCACTGCCGAGAAAAGATGTCGCGTGGGAAAATGACCGGATCGCGTACAGAATTTACGGCTCCCCGCTGGCAGGAGATGTTTTCAATGGAATTGATGTGTTGGTAAAGCGGGTAAGATACCAGATTATCGACAAATGGTACGAAGGCGATTCGCTGAAAGGGAAAGAGCGAGTCTCGTACCATGTTGATCACGGAGAGGGCGCCGACTTCTTCCTGGTCGGTAAAACGCTCGGATGCGGGGGCACGGCGATTCTTCTTGACGGTAAGGTGTATCAGGCAGGACTGTTTTCTTATTACCGCATCATTGCGAACGGACCGTTGAGAACGATATTTGAAGTCTATTATCCCGGCATCGATGTCGGCGGTGAAAAATACCTTGAGATCAAAAAATTTACTCTCGATGCCGGCAGTAACCTGAACAAAATTGAAAATGTAATTATCGCAGCGGCGTCCGGACTCCCCGTTAACCTGGTTTGCGGTCTCGTGAAGCGAAACGGCGTTTCAGTCCATAAGATCGGAAAGGATGGCGGTATTTCCGTGTGGGGACCCACCGATGCTGATCCGGTGAATGAATTCCTCGGAACCGGCATTGTTATTCCGGATAAAAGATTATTGAGGGTGTACGAAGACAGTGTCCAGGTTTATGCTGTTTGCTCTGCTAAGACCGGGGCGCCATTTACGTACTACACCGGAGCCGGCTGGACGCGAAGCGGCGATTTTAAAAATATGGAAGAATGGAATCAATATCTGGAAAATTATTTAAATAATCTTGAATCACCTCTAATTATTGAGATTAAGGAATAATCCATTATTGAATAGCCCCCATCTTAAGATGGGGGCTATTCAATGGGTATAAAATAATTAAATGAGGATATTATCGTGCAGAATATTTTTAACCTGACAGGTAAGACAGCGATCGTCACCGGTGCGGGTACGGGTCTGGGACAGGGGATGGCAGTAGGTCTGGCAGAAGCGGGAGCCGATGTCGTACTCGTTGATCGCACGGATGCAGAGGAAACTAAGAATCTGATTGCAAAACTCGGCATGAAGTCGATTACCATACGTGCCGACCTCGCGACGAAAGATCCGATCCCCATGATCATCGAGCAGTCGGTGAAAGCGTTCGGGAAGATCGATATACTTATAAATAATGCAGGAATAATCCGCCGCACGCCTGCGATCGATTTTACGGAAAAAGACTGGGACGATGTCATGGCGGTAAACACGAAAACGCTTTTCTTCCTCAGCCAGGCGGTTGCCCGCGATATGATAAAACGGAAGTACGGGAAAATTATCAGCGTCGCATCGCTCCTGAGTTTCCAGGGCGGTATCCTGGTGCCCTCGTATGCGGCAAGTAAAGGTGCGGTAGCACAGATAACGAAGGCTTTAGCAAACGAGTGGGCTTCATTCGGAATCAACGTAAAC